>DAPKRP010000178.1:0-9652 GCA_031800515.1 Polyangiaceae bacterium LLY-WYZ-14_1
ATCGAGGCCGCCGGGGAGCCGGGATCCGAGGGGGCGGACGAGGGGGCGGCGGCGAGCGCGGGCCCCCTCGTGCGCATCGCCGACCGCCGCTTCGGCCGTCCGCCGGCTCGTCTCGCCCTTCCGGAGGGCCGCTACGAGGTCGTCTTCGAGCACGGCGAGGACGAGGTGAGCTACCGCTGGGTGCATCTCGCCGCCGGCGAGACCCGGGTCGTCCGGGCGCCCTGAGGGTTTCGCCCGGGCCATCGGGGGATAGGCTCCCCCCGACCCGGTTGTCCCCGCGGGGAATCCGCCGTTCCCCCTTCTGCCCCGATGCTGCCTCGACCGAGCCGCCACCGTCGGCGACCGCCGACCGCTTTCCTCGTCGTCCCCGCCCTCGCCCTGGGGGCTTGGGCCGTCGCCGCCGCCACGCTGGCCGTCGCCGGGCGGACCGCCGCTCAACCGCCCTATCCGGGGGTGGTCCCGGGGAGCGGCCAGGCCCCGCCCCGGCCGGAGCGGGCCGTCCGAGGGGATGGGGACCGGGTGACGGTCACCTGGCCCGGGTTCCAGATGCTGCCCGACGGGCGCTCCCGGTTCTTCGTCCAGACCACCGGCCCGGTCACCTACGAGTCCTTTCCCGAGAGCGGGCGCTTCGTGCTCCTGCTTCGGAACGCGCGGATCCACCTTCGGAACAACCGCCGCCCGCTGGTGACCCGCTACTTCGATACGCCGGTGCAGCAGGCGAAGCTCGCCCGCCGGGGCCGGGACCTGGCCTTCGAGCTGCGTCTTCGGCCCGGGGCCGACGCCCGGCCGAGCATCCGGGAACAGGGCGGAGCGGGGGGCTCGGCCTTCCGCTTCCTCTACCTCGAGTTCCCGGAAGGCGACTGGCTGCCGCCGGAAGACCGCCCGCCCCCGCCGGCGGTCCGCCCCGCGGAAGTCTCACCGCAGGAACGCCAGGAGCTCGACGCCATGGACGAAGAGGCGCCGCCGGACTTCGGCGAGGTCGGCCCCGCGGGCCAGTAGCTCGTCGGAGCGACGCTCTCAGAGGGTCGCTCGAAATAACGCTCCGGTCGCCGCGAAGCCGATCCGACGCCGTCTGCGGCGTTCCGGCTCCTCGAAATATCCTTCAGATATTCCTCGTCGCCGCGCCTTGCAGCCGACGCCGCCTCGGCTCCGCGGCTCGGTCGGTTACTTTGACCGACCCTCTCAGTCCGGGCCGTCCGTCTGGAAGGGTACGTAGAAGAGCTGGGTCTGGCCGTAGGCCCCCTGCCGCCGGTAGCCGACGAGCCCGTAGAGCACGTTCCACCAGTGGTCCCCCGGCCGGGGCTTCCCGAAGGCGAAGAGGGGAAAGAAGTGGAACTCCCAGCCGAGATCACCCCGTTCCCGATAGCGGCGGAAGTAGGTGTTGCCGGCGACCTGGGTCACTTCGTCGCCGTCCTCCCAGCGCCAGAACACGGGAAAGGCCACCGTCCGGCGTTCTTCCTGTTCCGGTCGCTCGATGTCGAAGAACAGGGGCGGGAGCATCACGTGGTTCTGCTCTGGGGAGCGCTTCACATAGAGCAGGGGGTGGGCGTTGAAGATGAAGGTGTCGGGCTCCCGCCGGGTCTGGAAGGTGGGAAAGACCCAGGTCACGGACGTGTCCTCCCGCTCGTTTCGGTAGCGCCCGGCCAAGGGGGTCAGCCAGAAGCGATCGACGCCCCGGGTCCCCGACCGGGCGAAGAAGGGGAAGAACACGGTCGTGTAGGAGGCCGGGTCCTCGAGGTGCCAGAAGAGGGGCGTGACGACCAGGGTCGACGAGGCGTCCCGGAGGTCCCGAAACCAGAAGAAGAGGGGGGCCACCGCGTCGAGGCGCGTGTCCCCCCGGTGGTTCTGATAGAGCCAGGAGACGAAGGTGGAGCCATCGTCGTCTTCGACGTAGCCGAAGAGCGGCGTGATGAGCTTCATCTCCTCGGCGAACCGCTCGTAGTGGAAGAGCAGGGGCGGCACCGTCCAGTAGTCGCCCTCGTCGTTCTCCCCGTGGAACACCAGCGGGGCGACGCCCCAGTCGCTCCGGTCCCCCCGCTCCCGGAGGAAGACCGGCGGCACGACGGTGACCGTCTTGTCCTCGTCCTCCGTGCGGAAGCGGAAGTAGAAGGGGAAGACCACGTCCGACGATCCGCCGGGATCGTGGCCGTGCCAGATCAACGGGAAGAAACCGGCGCGCACCTGGTCCCGGCGACGCACCCGCCAGTAGAGCGCCGCCAGGGTGAAGGCGGCGTCCGGTTTCCGCCAGGTGAAGGTCAGGAGCGGCGGGATCAGGGTGTAGCGCTCGGCCCCGAAGCGCCCGGCGAAGTAGAGCGGCGCCAGGCCATGGACCGCGTCGTCCCCGCGGCGATCCAGGTAGAAGGGCGGGATGACGAGGGCGAAGCGGTCGTCCCCCCGGACGTTCCAGAAGATCGGGAACAGGACGTCGACGTCCTCCCGCTCCCCCCGGCGCAGGTAGTAGGGGCCGACCACGAGCTCCCGGCTATCCCGGGTCTGGTGGGCGTAGAAGAGGGGAAAGAAGGCGGTGGTGCGGACGCCGCCGCCCCGCCGGAGGAGAAGCGGGGGCAGGACGAGCTCGAAGCGGTCCTCGTCGGCATCCGCCGGGCCGGCGGAGGGGACGCCGGGGTCCTCCGCCGGATCCCCGCCGGAGACGCCGGCCTCGCCGGCGTCGGCGCGGGGCGGCCCGCCGGGACCGAGCCAGACGGCGTCGACGGGCTCCTCGGCGTCTTCTTCCGGGGTGGCCTCTGCCTCGGCGGTCCCCGAGGCAGCCGCCTCCGCCGGGTCCGAGGTTCCGCCCGGAGGCGGGGGGGCTCCTTGGGCCGCGGTCCCCGCCGGGGCGCCTAGGAGGGCGACGCCGAGTGTCAGGGCGGGTACCAGCCCCGGGCCGACCCTCGTCGGCGACCCGCGGACCCCGCTGACGTCTGGGATCTCCCCCTCCCCGGTCACCCGCCGGCTCCGAGCCGGGCGCGCACGCGGGCCGCCACCTCGTCCCGAGGAGCGTCTTCCTGGTCGTGGGCGACCAGGTCCTTGACCTGGACCGTGCCGCGTTCGAGCTCGTCGGGACCGAGGAGCAGAGCCACCCGGGCGCCGGACTTGTCCGCCCGGCGGAGCTGGCTCTTCAAGGACTGACCCCGCAGGTCCGCGTCGACCCGCAGGCCGGCGTTTCGCAGCTCCCGCGCGAGGAGCGCGGCCTCCTCCCGGAGCTCCGCCGCCGCCGCGACGACGAAGGCGTCCAGGGTGGGGGAGGGCTCCGGTTCCGCCATGGCGAGCAGGACCCGCTCGACCCCGATGGCGAAGCCGATGGCGGGGGTGTCCGGTCCGCCGAGCTGGGCGACCAGGCCGTCGTAGCGGCCGCCCCCGCACAGGGTGTTCTGGGCGCCCAGGTCACCGCCGGTGCCTTTCACCTCGAAGAGGGTGCGGTCGTAGTAGTCGAGCCCCCGGACGAGCCGAGGTTCCACCCGGTAGGGCGTGCCCCATCGGTCGAGGATCCGCTGCAGCTCCTCGAAGTGGGTCCGGTCGTCGTCTTCCAGAAAGGCGAGCAGGCTGGGGGCGTTCTGGGTGACGGCGATGTCCGCCGGGACCTTCGAGTCGAGGACCCGTAGGGGATTCGTTGCCAGCCTGCGCTTGGAGTCGTCGCTCAAGTCCGCCGCATGGGGGGTCAGGAACTCGACCAGCGCCTCCCGGTAGCGTGCCCGGCTCTCCCCGGAGCCGAGGCTGTTGACGAGGACCTCGATCTCCCGGACCCCCAGGTCGTCGAGAAACCGGACCACGAGGTCGATGAGCTCCGCGTCGACGAAGGGGCCCGGGTCGCCGAAGACCTCGGCCCCGAGCTGATGGAACTGGCGATAGCGGCCCTTCGCCGGACGCTCCCGGCGGTACATGGGACCGAGGTAGAACCACTTCGTGACCGGCGAGCGGGCGTGGACCGAATGCTCGAGGTAGGTGCGGACGACGGACGCGGTGCCCTCGGGGCGCAGGGTCAGGGACTGCTCGCCCTTGTCGACGAAGGTGTACATCTCCTTTTCGACGATGTCCGTGACCTCGCCGATGGAGCGCACGAAGAGGGCGGTCGGCTCCACCAGGGGGGGCCGCACCTCGCCGAAGCCGTAGCGCTCGGCGAGCTCCCGAAAGCGCTCCTCGACCCGCCGCCAGCGAGGGAGCTCCTCGGGCAGGACGTCGTGCATTCCCTTGACGGCGCGCAGGCGTTCCATGTCCGGCCGGTGCCGCGTCGGCTCCGTAGAGGGCGCGTTTCTAGCCGCTCGGCCAGCGCTTGTCCAACATGGTCCGGACGTCCCTTCGGCCGCCCCGGGAGGGCTGCCGTCCGCCGATCAGGGCACCGCCCGGGGCCCCGGGCTCCGACCGCCCCGGACCAGGTGCTGCATGGCCCGTCCGAGCCCGTCCAGGGTGAGCTCGAACATCGGGAAGACGCCGGCGATGGTCTCGATGGTATTGCCCATCCATAGCCGCCGGGGCTCCGGGTTCAGCCAGACGGAGCGGTGGAAGTGGTCCCGGAGCATCGCGAGCCAGACCACCCCTTCGATCGTGTCGTCCCCCCGGGCGGAGGCATCCCGGAAACCACCCGGGGAGAAGAGCTCGTAGGGGGCCATCAGGGCGTCCCCGACCATGATGAGCTTGTAGTGAGGCCCGCATTCGTGGAGCAGGTCCCGCACCCGCAGGGGGTCTTCGAAGCGCTCCGTCTCCCAGACCCGGCCGTAGACGCAGTTGTGGAAGTAATAGGTCCGGAGCTCCCGGAAGTGGCTCGCCTTCTTCGCCGCGCTGAACAGGCGGGAGACCAGGTGGGCGTAGGGATCCATCGACCCGCCCACGTCCATCAGGAGGATCACGCGGGTGTCCGGTCGCCGGGGGGGCCGGGTGACGATCTCGAGCTCCCCGGCGTTTCGGGCGGTCTCGGCGATCGTCCCCTCGAGGTCGAGCTCTTCCTCGGCCCCCTCCCGGGCGAAGGTTCGGAGCTTCCGCAGCGCCAGACCCATCTGCCGGACGTCCAGGGCCAGGTCGCTCCGGTAGGGTCGATAGTTCCGCGCGTTGGCCACGGCGATCGCGGAACGGTTGCCGCCGGAGCCGCCGATCCGGACCCCCTGGCTCGCCGACCCGGAATGGCCAAAGGGGGAGGTGCCGCCGGTTCCCACCCAACGGTCCCCGCCGTCGTGACGCTTCTTCTGTTCCCGAAGCCGCTCCTCCAACATGTCGAAGAGGGCGTCCGGGTCGAGGGAATCCAGGAAGGCCCGCTCCTCGTCGCTGAGCTCCCGGCGCCGGTCGATGGCGTCCCGCAGCCATTCCCGGAGCTCGTCCCCGAGCGCCTGGCCTTCCTTCTCGATGCCCCGAAAGTGCTTCAGGAAGGCCTCGTCGAAGGCGTCCAGGTGGGCTTCCGTGTGCACCAGGAGGGAGCGGGCCACGAAGTAAAAGCCGTCGAGGGAGCTGTCGTGGAGCCCGGCTCGGAGCGCCCGGGCCAGGGCGAGCGCCTCCATCGTGCCCACCGGCACCCGCCGGGCCCGTAGCTCGTAGAGAAAGTCGACGAACACCCGGGGGACGGTAGCAGCTACCCCCACCCCGAATCCCGTGTGTTGCGGTGGCGCGGTAACCTTCCGCTGCTGGAAAATGCCCGGGGACCCTGCTACCTCTGCCCGCGGAGCGCGCGGGTGCGGATCCTCGGAGTCATCGTCAACTACCGCACCCCGGGGCTGGCCCTGGACGCGGCCCGGGCCCTTTCCCGGCAGCTCGACGCCTACCCGGGGTCCGGCATCGTGCTGGTGGAGAACGATTCCCCGGACGACTCGGAGACCATCCTGCGCCAGGGCCTGGCGGCGGCACCCTGGGCGGCGTCGGTCCGGCTGGTTCCCTCGGGGCGCAATGGCGGCTTCGGCTTCGGCAACAACGTCGGCATCCGCCTCGGCCTCGGGCAGGACCCGCCCCCGGACCTGTTCTACTTCTTGAACCCGGACGCGGTGCCGGACCCCGGTGTCGTCGACGAGCTCGTCGCCGCCTTCCGGGATCGGCCCGAGGTCGGCATCGTTGGCAGCGAGATCCGTTCCTTCGACGGCAGGTGGGAGCCCGGCGCCTTCCGCTTCCCGACGGTCCAGTCGGAGGTCGAATCGGCGGCCTGCTTTTTTCTGGTGAGCCGGTGGCTCGGCGGATCCCGGGTGGCGCTCTCCCCTGCCGACGGACCCCTGTCCGTCGACTGGGTGACCGGGTCCAGCATGGCGGTGCGCCGGGAGGTCTTCGACGCCATCGGCCTCTTCGACGAGGCCTTCTTCCTCTATTTCGAGGAGGTCGACCTCTGCCGCCGGGCGAAGGGAGCGGGGTTCGAGGTGCTGCACCTGCCGGCGGCCAAGGTCCTCCACAAGCAGGGCGCCTCGACCGGCGTCGGGGACCACCGCCGGCGGATGCCGGCCTACTGGTTCGAATCCCGCTGGCGCTATTTCCAGAAGCACCATGGAACCGGCTACGCCCTCGGCGCCAGCGTCGGCTGGGCCGCGGGCCACCTCGTCCGCCAGGCGAAGGAAACCCTGACCCGGCGGCCGACGCCGGTCGCCCCTCAGCTGCTCCAGGACTTCGTCGCCCATACCGCCCGGGCCGCCTGGCGCTCCCCGACCCGCCGGTCGGCGCGCTCCTGAGACGGCTCGCCGGACCCTCGGAACCGCTCGGGAAGCAAGCCGTTCAGCCCTTCTCGGGGAGGGTCGATCCTGGGGTGCCCCCGCCGGCGACGACGCGGGGGCGGAAGGACCGGTAGATGAGCGGAGATCAGCGCCCGATGGACCCCTCGACGACCCGCGCCGGGGCACGCGCCTCGGCCCCGATGGCCGACCCTGGCGCCGTCGGCATCGCCGCCCTCGGCGTGGCGCTGCCCGGCCGCGCCCTCGACGTCCGGGAGCTGGCGACGCTCCGGGGCGTCGACCCGAACAAGTTCACCCAGGGGCTCGGCTGCGACCAGATCGCCCTCTGCGCGGCCGACGAGGACGTCGTCACCCTGGCGACCCGGGCCGCCCGCCGCGCCCTCGACCGGTGGGGAGGCGACCACTCCGAGATCGGCCTGGTCGCCGTCGGGACCGAGACGGCTCAGGACATGAGCCGTCCCCTCTCCGCCTTCGTCGCCGACCAGCTCGGCCTCGGGGCGGGCGCCTATCGCAGCTACGAGACCAAGCACGCCTGCTTCGGCGGGACGGTGGCGCTCCGGCAGGCGGTGGAGTGGCGGGCGAGCGGGGCAGCCCGGGGCAAGGCCGCCCTCGTCGTCGCCGCCGACGTCGCCCTCTACGCCCCGGAGGATCCGGGGGAGCCCACCCAGGGAGCGGGAGCGGTGGCCTTCGTCGTCGGCGAGCCGACCATCGCCACCGTCGACCTCCGCAGCTACGCCTGGGCGGAGCCCGCATTCGACTTCTGGCGTCCGGTCGGCGAATCGTTCCCCCGGGTGGACGGGCCGCTGAGCCTCGACTGCTACAACCGGGGCGCGGAACGGTGCTTCCGCCAGCTCGCCGACGACCGCTTCGACGGCGACCTGCGCCGGGCCTTCGACCACTTCCGCGCGGTCTGCTTTCACGTGCCCTTCCCGAAGATGGTGAAAAAGGCGGTCAAGCACCTCGGGGCCGTCGCCGGCTGGGACGAAGCGGACGTCGCCGGGGTCTACGAGGCGAAGGTGGACCCGACGATGCGCTGGAACCGGCAGGTCGGGAACGCCTACACCGCGTCCCTCTGGCTCTCCGTCGCCAGTGTCCTCGCGGAGATGGACCCGGGGGAAGAGGTCGCCGCCTTCAGCTATGGCTCGGGGTTCGGCACCGAGCTCCTGACGCTCCAGGCGACGGGCGCCGCGGCCCCCTGGGTGGAGGACTTCACCGGGGACCTCGCCGCCCGGGAGACCGTCGACGCGGACGCCTACGAGGCGCTTCGGGGTCGCTGATCGGTTGCCCCGCCGGGGGCCGCGGCCCTTCCCGACGGCCGGGCCCCTGCTACCGTCGCCGCCATGAGCGCTGACGACGAGCCGCGACCCCCGGGCGGCGGCGCCACCGTGTGCGTCACCGGGGCCGCGGGCTACCTCGGCTCCTTCATCTGCGAGGCCCTCCTCGGCGCCGGCTACCGGGTGCGGGGCACGGTGCGGGACGCCGCCGACCCGGCGAAGACCGACCACCTACGGGCGATGGGGGAGATCGACCTGTACAGCGCGGATCTGACCCGCCCGGGTAGTTTCGACGACGCCTTCGACGGCTGCGCCTTCGTCATCCACGCCGCCAGCGCCGTGTTTTTGCGGGCCAAGGATCCCCAGAAGGAGATCGTCGACGTCGCCGTCGACGGGACGCGGAACGTGCTCGAGTCGGCGCGAAAGGCCCGGGTGCGACGGCTCGTGCAGACCTCGTCCATCGCCGCCATCGTCGACGGCCGCGTCGACCCCCGGCGCCACGTCTTCACCGAGGCGGACTGGAACGAGAGCAGCACCGTCGACGACGGCCCCTACGACCTGTCGAAGGTCCAGGCGGAACGGCTGGCCCGACGCGTCGTCGACGAGCTTCCTGGGGACCAGAAGCTCGAGCTCGTCGCCCTTCATCCTGGCCTCGTCCTCGGGCCGGTGAAGGCGAAGGTGCATCTCCGGTCGAGCCCGAGTGTGATTCGCCGGATGATGCGGGGGGACTTTCCGATGGTTCCCCGCCTCGCCTTCGCCGTGGTGGACGTCCGGGACGTCGCCCTCGCCCACGTCCGGGCCCTCGAGGTCGATGACCCGGCGCCCCGCTATCTGCTGGTCGCCGGCGGGCGGTGGATGAAGGAGGTCGTGGAGACCCTGCGACCCGCCTTTCCGGAGGCCAAGCTGCCCCGGTTCACCGCCCCGGACCCCCTGGTCTATGCCCTCTCCCTGTTCGATCCCCAGCTGAGCGTCGCGTTTCTCCAGCGCAACCTGGGCGTCCAGCGGCGCTTCGACCGCAGCCGGGCGGAACGGGAGCTCGGCATCGCCTTCCGCGCTCCGGAGGCGTCGATCCTGGACACCGCCCGCTCCGCTCGAGAGCGGGGGTGGGTCTAACGGCTGGCGCCGGTACCGCCGGCGGCTCCCTCCGTCCTCTCGGAAGCGGCGGTCCCGATGGCGCCCTCGGGCTCGTCGCCGACGCGCATCCGGGGGGCGGCGGTCACCGAGGCCTCGGCGATCTCGGCGAGCTCGTCGGCGGCGGCCCGGAGCTCCATCGCCCGCCGCCGCACGGTGGCGCGAAAATAGGCTCGGACGATGGCGTAGACCGCCCCGACCCAGCCCACGATGAGGAACGGCAGGAGGGCTGGTACCCGGAGGAGGTAGGCCAGGGGGAAGACGGCCCCGAGGCCGCCGCCGCCGAGGCCGCCGACCACCCCGCCGAAGAGGCCACCGGCTAGACCTTCGAACCGTTCCATCACCCGCACGACGGTGCGTCCGGCTCGGGGGGCGACGCTCACCTCCACGCCCTGGTTGCTCGACGAGGAGGCCGAGGTCCAGGCCAGACTGCGGCCGACCCGGGATACCTGGCCGAGGGTCTGGAAACGTCCCCGAAGCGCCTCGACGAGCTCTTCCTGCGCGGCTTCCGGGAGCTCTCCCTCTACCACCCGCTCGATCCGAGCGACCGTCGGCGCCCCGAGGAACCAGGTACCTGGACCGCCGGGGAGCTCCTCCCGCGCTCGGAGGGCGCGG
>DAPKRP010000179.1:0-2242 GCA_031800515.1 Polyangiaceae bacterium LLY-WYZ-14_1
CGCCGGAGCAGCAGGCCCGCCTTCCCGTGCCCAGCGCCACGGACGACGTCCTCGGGCGGGGTGCCCGGGTGGTCGAATCCGCCGACGGCGCGATTGGGCGGCGGACGGAATCCCAGGCCGCGGCCCCCGCGGCGCCCATCCGGGACGAAGACGGGATCGACGACCCGGAGCTCGACCCCCAGGACCTCTTCGACCTCGTCGCCTGGTCGATGCTCCTCGCCGCCCCGGAACCGGATCCGCCGACCCCCCGATCGGAACGGGGCGAGGCGCGGTTCCAGGACGCCGGCTGCGCCGACTGCCACGTCCCATCCCTGGAAGGCCCCCGGGGGCTGGTTCCCCTTTATTCCGACCTGCTCCTCCACGACATGGGGGAGGACATGGCGGACGGCATCTTCATGGGGAACGCCACCGGTTCCGAGTTCCGCACCCAACCCCTGTGGGGCATCGTCGCCGTCGGCCCGTACCTCCACGACGGCCGGGCGGACACCCTGGACGAGGCGATCCGCTTCCACGGGGGAGAAGCCGCCGCCTCCCGGGATGCCTACCTCGCGATGACGCCCGACGAACAGGACGACCTGCTCTTCTTCCTCGGCAGCCTCGGTGGCGGCGACCAGTTCACGGAAGGTCTGGTCCCGCCGAACGAACCCATCCCGGAGACCGGGGCCTACGGCGCCCCCCTGCCAGGCCTCGACGCCGAGGCCCTCGCGCGCTTCGAAGCCGGCCGGCGCCTCTACGACCGGGACCACTTCGTCAGCGAAGGCCTCGGGAACCCGACCTTCAACGGCGACGCCTGCCGGGCCTGCCATTTCGATCCGGTCATCGGCGGTGCGGGCCCAGCGGATCTCGACGTCACCCGTGAAGGCACCCTCGTCGGGGGCGTCTTCACGGCGCCGGCCCGGGGAACCCTGCTCCACCGCCACGCCCTGGTCCCGGAACGACCGGAGATCGCCGCGGGCACCAACGTGGTCGAACTGCGGCAGACGCCCCACACCTTTGGCCTCGGCCTTCTGGAACGGGTTCCGGAGGCGGACATCCTCGCCCTGGCGGACCCGGACGACCTCGACGCCGACGGGATTCGGGGGCGCGCCCACTGGCTGTCCGACGGACGCCTCGGGCGCTTCGGCTGGAAGGGCGCCATCCCCAGCGTCGCCGAGTTCGTCCGGGACGCCGTGTTCAACGAGCTCGGCATGACCCTCCCGGTCCAGGACGGGCTGACCTTTGGCGAGGCGGAAGACGCCGACGCCGTCGCCGATCCGGAAGCCACCCCGGAAATGCTCGATACCCTTGGCTTTTTCCTGGCCAACCTCGACGGTCCACCCCGAACGCCGACGGACCCTGGCCTCGAAGCCGAAGGGGAAGTGCTCTTCGCCGAGGTCGGCTGCGCCAGCTGCCACGTCCCGATGCTGGAGACCGCCGATGGCGAGCCCGTCCGCGCCTACACGGACCTCCTGCTCCACGACGTCCAGGAGCCCGGCTACCGGGGCGTGGAAGAGGGGAATGCCGGGGTCCGGGAATTCCGCACCGCGCCTCTCTGGGGGCTCGCGACCAGCGCTCCCTACTGGCACGACGGGCGGGCCTTCACCGTCGAAGACGCCATCGCCCGACACCACGCCGAAGGCGCCTCCTCCCGGGACGCCTACCAGGCGCTCGGCGCCGACGATCGGGCGGCCTTGATCGCCTTCCTCCGCTCCCTTTGAGCGCTGGGGACCCGCGCCGGTCCGCCTGGAGGCTGCGGGCCGGGATCCTCGCCGTGGGGGCGACCCTGGTCGTCGCCTGTGGGGTCGCCGACGGCCTCTGTGTCGACCAGCGACCGCTTCACGTTCAGGTCATCGACCCGGCGGGGACGGTGGCGGCGGCCTTCTGTGCCGACCAGGCGGTGACCGCGGAAGAGCGCCGGCGCGGGCTTGCCGGGGCGCCTCCTCTTGGCCCGGGCGAGGGGCTCCTGCTCCACTTCCCCACGGAGGGCGAGGTCTGCATCGTCAACAGGGGGGTCGATTTCCCCATCGACGCGCTCTACGCCGACCGGGACGGCCGCGTGGTGGCCGTCGAGACCGGGATCCCGGCCGGAGACGACGACCCCCGTTGCCACCCGGACACCGAACGGGTGCTCGAGGTCGCGGCCGGCCAGGCCCCCGTCGCCCCCGCCCGGCTTCGGGTCCGATGACCCGCCGGTGGTGTGGTCGTCAGTCGGATGGTGCCCCGGGGGGGTCACCGGACGCCGCCGCGGCGGCGGATTCCGGGC
>DAPKRP010000180.1:0-1670 GCA_031800515.1 Polyangiaceae bacterium LLY-WYZ-14_1
GCGAACCCCATCGTCGTCGTCCACCACCAGCACCCGGGGGGTCGCCGGGTCCATCGAGGGCGGCGCGTCCGTCCCCCGTTCTCCGGCGGAGCCCCCGTCCCCCGGGAGGCGGGCCGTCGTCATCGTCCCGCCTCGACGTCGTCCCCCGCCGCGGGGGGATCGCCATCGGCGGCCGCCGACGACCGGGGCCAGGGCCAAGGAATGGACGAGGCGCCGTCCCCCGGGTCGTCGACGGGGAGCTCCAGGACCGCCTCCGTGCCGGGACGGCCGTCCCCTCGAGGGCCCAGGCGAAGCTCACCGCCGTGCTGGCGGGCCAGGGTCCGGGCGATGGTCAGCCCGAGCCCGGTGCCCCGGGCCTTCGTCGAGACGCCGGCCTCGAAGGCTCGCCCGCCGACCTCTGGAGAAAGCCCGGGACCATCGTCGATCACCCGGAGCCGCCCCGGGGCGGCGAAGACCTCGACCCGGCCTCCCCGGGGCGTCGCCTCGAGGGCGTTCTGGACCAGGTTGGTCAGGATCTGCAGCACTTTGCTCGGGTCACAGCGGGCCGGGGCCGCCGGCCCATCTGCCGTTCCCGGCGGGCCGCCCTTCGTCGAGGGCACGGCATGGCCTGGCGCCCGCACGCGGACCCCGCGGGCGGCGGCGAGCCCCTCGTGGACGGTGGCAACCTCCCGGGCGAGCTCCGCGAGGTCGACCGTGTCCGGCGCCAGCGGGGACAGGGGACGACCGAACTCCAACATCTCGTCGAGGACCCGCTGCATCCGGTCCGCCTCCCGGCGCAGGACCGCCAGCCGCTCCGCGTCCGCGCCCCGCGCTCGGCTCGCCAACAGACCGCCGAGCCCCTTGATGCTCGCCAGGGGGTTCTTGAGCTCGTGGGCGATCTCCGCGCTGAGCCGGGTCATCGCTTCGGCCTGGGACTGATAGAGCTCGAGGCTCCGGTCCCGAGCGGTGATGGCGTGGAGATAGGTGTCGTCGAGCCGGGAACGGATCCGGGAGGCGACCTGGGGGGCGACGACGATCGGCACCGTCAGCACCGCAGCGAAGACCCAGGGCCCCGGGCCGGTCCCGGCGGGGGCGAGGTGTCCGACGAGAAAGGCGGGCACCAGCCCGGGTACCAGGTCCCCCGCGTGGGCGGCGGCCATCCCCCAGATCGCCGGGACCTGGATGCCGGCGGTCCGCAGCGCGTGCCTCGGCGAGCGGGCGAGCAGCCCCTGGAGGAACGCGACCAGCACCACCGGGGGGGCCAGGGGGCTCGCCAGGCCGCCGGTGGCGAAGACCAACGCGAGCTGGGCGACGACGACGACGAGGAGGTCGGCGGAGGCGTCGAAGGCCCGCGGGCCGAGGCGCCGGAATCGCGCGAGCTCGACCACCGAGAAGGCGACGATCAGGGCGCCGGTGAGCACCAGGGCGATCCGCCGCCAGGGGGTGGGGTCGAGAAACGCGAAGCCGACGGCGGCGGTCGCCAGCACCGGCGAGCCATAGGCCCGAAAGCCGATGAACAGGGCGAGGATCCGGTCGGCGGCTTCGAGGCGCAGGTCGGCGTGGCTCCGGAGGCGGTCCGGAGAAACGCCCGGGGAGGGGGGTGGCGACGGGAGCACGGGCACGCCGGGAGAAAAGCACGAAGCCTGCCGGCGCCGTAGCTGCCCCCTTGCGATCTCGCCGGGGGCGACGCC
>DAPKRP010000181.1:0-3698 GCA_031800515.1 Polyangiaceae bacterium LLY-WYZ-14_1
AGGGCTGCAGCCCGCTTCCGAGGGCTCGCGAGGGATTCCTCAACACCCTCTTAGGGTGCGGGGCCGGACCGACTCCGACAACGAGCGGGTGGCCCGCGGGGGCGTCAGCCCTTTGGAATAGTGAGCCACATGCCGAAGGCACGCCCCGGCTCGTCCGCGCCGCGCACGTGGATCGGCGCCCGTCCATAGGCCGCTTCCGCCCAGGCGCCGACCACGGGGGCCACCGCCTCGAAGGTGGCGGGCACCGCCGGCGCCACCAGCCGGTCCTGGATGCGGAACAGGAGCTTCGACCGGTCGAAGCGCAGGTCGAGGCCGTCGTCCGCCTCGAGGAGCCGGGCCGCCGCCTCGACGGCGTCGAGGAGCCAGCGGAAGCGAGCCTCGGGATCCGTCGGGACGTCGCGCTTGAGGGCGACCTGGATCCCGGGGCCCGGAGAGGCGAGGTCCAGGGCGTAGTTCGCCTCGTGGGCGATCAGCATGACGCCGGGGCCCCCCTGGACGTGCTTGTAGTCCGCCACGTCGATGAGCAGCCCGGGGAGGGCGCGCTCCCGAATCGCCCGGTGGAAGACCGGGATGAGCTGGGCGACGTCCGGCGCCGGCTCGGGCGGGTCGATGAAGAGCTTGGCGCTGTAGCGAACGGTCCGGAGCGGCTCGGGCACCGGGAGCGCCGCCGTCCCGTCCCCCCGGGGACCCGCCCCGGCGGAGGGCGACCCGCCGGGCGCCGTGGTCGCCGTGGTCGTCGTGGTGGTGGTGCTGCTGCTGGTCATGGGAGGAGTCATTCCGCCGCCTGGGGCTGGGACATGCGGCCGTGGGCGCCGTGCATCGCCTCGATGAACAGCTGCGCTTCTTCGATCCAGTGGTGGACCTGGCTTTTCCCCGGGGCGGACCGGTCTTCGTCGAGCTGCCGGAAGAGGTAGTTGAGGAACTTCGGCCCGGCGAAGGGGTCGTGGGCCAGCTTCGTCTCGTAGAGCTTTTCCCGGAAGGCGGCGACGGCGTCGGCCTGGTCCTGGGGGACGTCCCGCATCACCTGGGCCAGGAGCGCCCGAGCGCCGGTCACCATCGCCTCGAGGGCGAGGGCCGCCGCCTCGGGGAAGCGGCCCTCCTCGTAGTGGACCTGGGCGTCGAAGGCCTGACGCTCCGCCTCCGCCAGCCCGAACTCGGTGGCGCTGACCACCTCGCCGGCGCACTCCCCGATCCCGAGGTCTCCGGTGGTGTATTCCCGAGCGTCTCCCCAGTCCTGATAGTAGCTCCGGTCCTCCGCCGGGAGCGGCACCTTCTGGAGCGGCGCGAGGGACTTCTTGATCGCCGCCCGACCGACGCGCTGGACGAAGGCCTGGAAGGATTCCCCCGGCTCCCGGCCGTCGACGTACATCTGGGTCAGGTGCTCGACGGTGGCGGGGACGTTCTTCGAGGGCACGGCGCCGATGGCCAGACCGAAGGACGCCGCGTTCTGGTTCCACTGACCGCCCAGGACGACCTGGAAGTGGGGAACCATGAAGCCGTTCGCCTTCCGGCCGACACCATAGAAGCCGATGTCGGCGACGTGGTGCTGGCCGCAGGAATTGAAGCAGCCGCTGACCTTGATGCGGAGCTCCTTCACCGCCTGGTCCAGGGTGGCGTTCCGGGCGGCGAGGCGCGTGCGGAGCTCTCCCGCGAGCCCCCGGCTCGAGGCGTGACCGAGCTTGCAGGTGTCCGTCCCCGGGCAGGAGGTCACGTCGACGATGGTCCCCGCCGACGGCTCGGCGAGGCCGATGGCAGCGAGGCGCCGCCAGACCTCCGGGAGGTCCGACTCCGGCACCCAGCGCAGGAGCAGGTTCTGTTCGACCGTCGCCCGCACCGAATCCCCGGCGAACTCCCGAGCCAGGTCGGCCACGTCTCGGGTCTGGTCCGCGGAGAGGTCCCCGAGGGGGCAGGTGATGGTGACCATCGCGTAACCCGCCTGCCGCTGGGGCCGAGCGTTCGCCTCCCGCCAGGCGTGGAAGGCCTCCGGCAGCCCCTTGGTGGCGAGGAGCTCGCGACCGTCCCGGACGGGCTGGTCCAGGGGCTTGGTCGCCTCCGGAAGAAACGAGGTCCAGCGCTCGTCCGGGGTCAGTTGGGCTCGTTCCTCGAGCACGAGGCGCTTGAACTCGTCGAAGCCGAGCTTCTGGACCAGGAACTTGAGCCGCGCCCGGTTGCGGTTGTTCTTTTCCCCGAGCCGACCGAAGACCCGGCAGATCGCCTGGGCGATGGGCAGGATCTCTTCCTCCGGGAGGAACGCGCTGAACAGCTCCGCCTGCACCGGGACGGCGCCGAGACCGCCGCCCACGTAGAGGGCGAAGCCCCGCTCCACCGTCCCGTCTTCCCGCGGGCGCGTCGTCGCGACGTAGCCGAGGTCGTGGAATCCGGCGAGGCCGCAGGCTTCCTCGGCGCAGCCGCTGAAGCTGATCTTCATCTTGCGCCCGAAGTCCTGGGCGTCCGGGTGCCCGAGCAGGAAGAAGGTCAGGGCGTGGGCGTAGGGGCTGGTGTCGAAGCTCTCGGTGCGGCAGCAGCCCGACTGGGGGCAGGCGGTCACGTTCCGCACCGAGTTGCCGCAGGCCTCCCGGGTGGTGATCCCGACGGCGGCGAGGCGCCGCATGATGTCCGGGGCGTCGTCCAGATGGATGAAGTGCAGCTGGATGTCCTGCCGCGTCGTCACGTGGACGATGGCGTCCGAGTATTCCTCCGAGAGGTCCGCCAGGACGTCGAGCTGCTGGGCGGTCAGGGCGCCGTAGGGGATCTTGATCCGGACCATCCCCGGGGCGTCCCAGAGGGTCGTGGGGCCCTTGGTCAGCTCCGGCCGAGGGTAGTCGAGGGTGCGGGTCGCCACCCCGTCGTGGCGCTGGCCGTTGTCGTAGCGCTGGCCATAGAAACCGCGGCGGAGGCGCAGCTCGGCGAAGATCTTCTCTGGAAGCTGGTCCCGGGCCCGGAGCGCCATCTGCTGTTCGAACTGGTCGATCTCCGCCGCCCAGTCCTCGCGGATCGCGTCACCGAGGGTGGCTTTCCAGGTGGGAAGGACGGGAAGGGGAATCGGCTGGTCGGTGGTCATGAGGCACTCTTCCGGACGACCGGAGGGTCGTCGTCGTCGTCGTCGTTGTCGGGTCGTCGTCGTCGGGTCGGTCGCGGACGGGACCGGGGTTCAGGAGGCGGCCGCCGTTGCGGGTGGCGGCATCGGCGGTTCCCGGAGGGCCGGGGAAGCCCGATGGGCCCCGGTCCACCCGGGGTGACGCGGGATCGCGGTGAGGGCCTCGGCGAGGCCGACGACGGCCCCCACGACCAAGAGGCCCGGAGCCCCCGTCTGGGCGACGGCGGCGGCGACCTCCGGGTCATCCGCCGCCAGGGCGTCGAGGGTGGTCGGAACGACGCGTTCGTCCGGGCCGTGGGCCCCGAACACCAGGGCGGCCCGGGTCTGTCCGTCCCAGCCCCGGTCGAGCAGGCAGCGCGCGATCTCACCCCGGGTCGCGACCCCCATCAGGGCGACGACGGTCGCCGAGGCCGGCGCCAGGCTGGACAGGACCGGAGCGAAGGCCGTGGGGGCGTGCCCCGAGACCACGACGAAGCCGGAGGCGAGACCCCGGTGGGTGACCGGGATGCCGGCGGCGGCGGGGGCCGCGACCGCCGAGGTGATCCCCGGCACCACCTCGTAGGGCACCCCGGCTTCTTCGAGCACCAGGGCCTCTTCGCCC
>DAPKRP010000182.1:0-4432 GCA_031800515.1 Polyangiaceae bacterium LLY-WYZ-14_1
GCCCCCGGCGCGCCGCCCGCCGCGTCGGGCCCTTCCCTGTCCACCGCGCACCCGGCCCCGTGGAGCACGTCCCGAACCAGCCGGACCGCCCGAGCGAGGAGGGTCGCGCCGTCGTCCTCGAAGAGCACCATGCCGAGTCGAAACGAGCGATCCCCGCGCCTTTTCGAGGTGCCTCGACGCAAAAAGCACGGCCCCGCCGGGGGTCCAGCGGGGCCGAGGTCGAAGGGTCCGTAAGCCGAGTTCTGTCGCCGGGGCCGTCACCGGCTCCGGCGGGCGATCATTCCTCTGGGACGCGCGTCGCCGCGCGCCTCGAGCGACGCTACCCGGAAGCTCGGGCGGGCCACCCTCGAACGCTTCCCTATTTCGTCTTGCTCCGGATGGGGTTTGCCCTGCGACCGACGTCACCGCCGGCCCGGTGAGCTCTTACCTCACCCTTTCACCCTGGCCCCGCGACCCCCAAGAGGAGGCGGCGGGGTGGACTGCTTTCTGTGGCACTTTCCTCGGGGTCGCCCCCACCAGGCGTTACCTGGCATCCTGCCCTGTGGAGCTCGGACTTTCCTCCGCTGGACCGTGTCCAGCAGCGATCGCCTGGGCCGCTCCGACGTCGGTACTATACCCTCGCCGTGTCACTTCGCGCACACGGGCGGGCGGATTCGCACGGCGGACGCCCGCCGACCCGCCGGCGGTCCTCGGTCGACCGCTTCGAGAAGCCCGCGAAGGGGCCAACGCGCATGATCCTTGCTATGCGGCAGCAGCTGATGACGGTACGCCTCCCGACCCGCGACGACGGCCCCCTCGCCCGGGGGCTGCGGAGCCGGAGCCGCGGTCTCCGCCCGATTCCCACCCGCCATGCCGCGAGGCTGGGGATGGCGGTCGTCCTGGGGACGGCCCTGCTCCCGGGGTGCTACCTCTCGTTCCGGCTCGGGGACGACGATCCCCCGAACCCGCCGGATGGGGGGGACGACGTCATCGACCCGCCGGACGGGGACGTCCCCTGGGACGCGCCGATCACCGACGCCGGGTCGGATGCGGCGGTGGACGGGGGGCCCGACGCGGGTCCGGACATCGAACCGGACCCCGGTCCGCCTCCGATTCCCGGCGTCTGCCGCACCGAGCCGCCCATCGCGCCCTTCGACGGCGCGGTGCTCGAGACCAGCTGGCCCGACGACGTCAGCCTGACCGTCCACACGGCGGCCCGGCACGTCGTCGTCACCCCGCTGGTCATCGACCTCGACCCCACCGACGACACGGTCCAGCCCCAGATCATCTTCTCTTCCTACGTCGGGCCAAACCGGGAAGACCCGAGGCCCGGAGGCATTCTGCGCATCTGGGATCCCCAGGACGGGACGACGCTCTCCTATCCCGCGGACAGCGCGGAGCCCGGGGTCCTCGAGTTCAGCGGCAATCTCGCGGCAGGAGACCTCGACGGGGACGGCGTTCCGGAGATCGTGGGCATCGGCAATCGCGCCGGCACCTACGCCTTCCGGGCCGACGGAACGCTCCTTTGGCAGTCCTTCTACCCGACGGCCCTCGACCGGGGCACGGAGAACCCGTCCTTCGGGGGCGCCCCCCTCATCGCCGACCTGGAGGGGGACGGGAACGTCGAAGTCGTCGTGGGCCGCTCGGTGCTGGCCGGCTCCGACGGTGCCCTCCTCTGGAACGGCGTCCAGGGAGAGACGACCAAGGGCGTCAACGTCGCCTTCGTCGGGCCCATATCGTGCGTGGCGGACCTGGACGACGACGGCGACCTCGAGGTCATCGCCGGGCCGACCGTCTTCCAGCACGACGGGACGGTCACCTGGACCCGCTCCGGCGAGAACATCGATGGCTCCTGCGGGGTGGCCGATGTCATGGACGACCACGACGGGCTGGAGATCCTGATGGTCAGCCGCGGCTTCATCCGCCTTCTCGATCCGGAGGATGGCGCCACCTTGTGGGAGCGGCGGCTCGAGGGCGGCACCGGCTTCCTCGGCGCCGGCGGCCCTCCCACGGTGGCGGACTACGACGGCGATGGCCGCCCGGAGTTCGCGGCCGCGAACGGGGGTGCCTACACGGTGTTGGACCTCGACTGCGAAGGCGCCGGCGTCCCCGCGGGCTGCGTCGGTGAAGGCGTCCTTTGGTCCAGCACCACGGAGGACGAATCATCGTCCTCCACCGGCTCGAGCGTCTTCGACTTCAACGGGGACGGTCGGGCGGAGGTCGTCTACAACGACCAGTTCAACTTCCGCATCTACGACGGCCGGAACGGTCAGGCGCTGTTCACCCACCGCAACTCCTCCCGCACCCGGACCGAGTATCCCGTCATCGCGGACGCCGACAACGACGGCGACGCCGAGATCGTCTTCAGCGCCAACGCCGAGGCGAGCGGACTGCTGAGCGGACGGATGACGGATCCGGGCGTCGAGATCTGGGGCGACCGGCGGGGCCGCTGGGTGGGCGCCCGCCGGATCTGGAATCAGCACGCCTACCATCCGAGCTTCGTCAACGAGGACGGCAGCATCCCCGCCTCCCCGGAGGCGCCTTGGTCCTTCCTGAACGCCTTCCGCCAGAACATTCGGGAGGACCGGGACGTGCTGGCGACGCCGGACCTCTGGGGGGGCCGGGGCGATTACACGTGCGGGGACGACCCGGACCAGGCCACCCTGGTGATCGACGTCCAGAACTTCGGCCTGGAACGGATCGGAGCCGGCGTGGTCGTCGGCATCTACCGCGGCTTCGTCGCTCCGGAGAACCGCGTGACGGAAGTGGTGACCAGCCGGCGGCTCGAACCCGGGGACAACGAAGTGCTGACCGTCGAGGTCGAGCTCGGCGACGACCCCCGGGAGAGCTGGGTCGCCGTCCTCGACGACCCCATCGACCCGCCGGGAGGGGCGGTGGCGGAGTGCCGGGAGGACAACAACGAGGTCGTGATCTGGCGACCGAGCTGTCCCCGGGTCGACGGCTGAGCTCCCGGCCGTCGCCCGCCCCGGCGGCTGAGCTCCCGGCCGTCGCCCGCGCCGGCGGACGCGATGCACGACGCCGGGGTGCCGCCACGGTCCGGCGTTGGCACCGTCGACGGGCGGGATCAGTCGTCGAGGTAGTCGCGCATGCGCTCGACGTCCTCGATCGCGGCGAGCTTGCCGAGACCGGTCGTCTCGACCTGCCGGACCCGTTCCCGGGTCAGGTTCATGATCTCGCCGACCTCCTCCAGGGTGATGCCGCCACGATCGGCGACATCGAGCGCGCAGGTGTCGCTCATTTCCCAGATCTCTAGATCCGGGAAGTTGAGCTTGATGCTGCCGCGAACCGGATGGACGTCGATGTACAGGTGGTACTTGCAGGAGACGAACGGACAGGGCCGCTCCATGTCGACGCACTCGGCCCGTGTCCGCGGCTTCCAGTAGTCGGTCTCCGGATAGAGCTCCCGACCGCGGTTCAGCTCCGCCTTGCTGAGGCGTCGGATGCTGATGGTCCGTGCCCGCTTGCGGCTTCGGCGGCGGCGCCGACCGCGTCCATCCCCGGGCTCGCCTTCGTCCGAGCCGGCCTCGTCGTCGAGGCCGTCGTTCGCCTCCGAGGCGATCAGGGCGTCCGCCAGGGAGTCCCCGGACGACGACGACGGCTGGTCGTCCCGCGGCGCCCCGCGGTCCTCCCGCGCCTCGGTAACCGTGTCCTCGTCGCGTCCCATCCTGCTGCTGCTCGTGATCGTCTGCACTGCTTCGTCCTCCCGGTCGGGGTCGCCCGGCCCCGCCTCCCGCTCTCAGACCGCGGCGCGCTCCATCCGCGCGCGCATCGACATGCGACCCTCCAGCGTCTCCAATCGCTGGAGCAGCTGGTCGCCTTCGGTCCGCGCCGCGACGAGGTCGCGCCAGACCTCTCGATCCGCCTCTCGCTCCCGGAGCGCCCGATCGAAGGCGGCATAGATGCGATCGAGCTGACGCCGCAGGGCCTCCAGATCGCCCCGGACGAAGAGCAGCTCTCGCTGGATCTCGTCGATCGTGAATCCCTGCTCCATCAGGCGACGGAGGTGCAGGATCTGGCGGACGATCGTCGGGGGGTATAGACCCTGGGAACCTTTGTGTTTTCCCTTTCGCCCCACCCGGACGCTCCGCGGCAGCAGGCCGAGCTGGACGTATTTTCGAAAGGTCGCCTCGGAAAGGCGTACCCCCATGTGCGCCAGCTCTTCCAGGCCCCGAACCAGAGGAATGCCGCCGCCGAACTCGGCCTCTAGGCGTCCTAAGCGATCTTCCATGTCGGGTGACAAGGACATGGTGAGTGGATCCATGGCCATCGATTTATTTGACTGTGCTCCATTCAATAGATTCTGTCGAGCAGAAAGTTGCAAGTGTTGCTGAGCTGCAAGTGAGCGCATTCTTTCCGCGCCACGGGCCGCCGGGCGATCGCTTGACATCTTTGGCGATCGCGGGTTCCGTGGACGGCGTGAAGCGACCCCGGC
>DAPKRP010000183.1:0-7773 GCA_031800515.1 Polyangiaceae bacterium LLY-WYZ-14_1
AGGGCGACCAGGTCCGGGGCGCGGCGGGTCAGGTGGGCGCGAAACACCTCGTCGTCCCAGAGGAGCTGGTAGCGGGCACGGGCGCCGTTGATGCCGAGGGTATCCACCACGACCCCCGGGGCGCTCCGTTCGACCACCACGCCGAACAGGCGCACCGGCCCGTCCCCCCGGAGCCGTAGCCGGAGCCGGGCGTCCTCCCCCTGGGATTCGACGCCGAGGAACCCCGGCGCGGGGGCTGGTGCGGCGGTGGCGACCCGGCCGACCCGCTCCCCGTCGACGAGCACGTCGAAGCCACCGCCGCCGGGCTGGCGCAGGTACCAGACGTCGAAGCGGTCCGCCGGGCCCCGGGTCCGATGCACCTCGCCGTAGCCGCCGGCGTGCTCCGATTGGACGAAGACCCCGGCGAGCCCGTAGGCATCCGGGTCGACGTCGGAGATGCGGACCTTCTCGGCGGTCCAGCGCCGCCAGTCGCTGTCGATCTCGACGCCGAGATGCCGGTAGCTGCGCCAGGGCTTCACCGGCAGCACGAAGCCGTGGCCGCCGTCGCCGAAGCGCTCCTGGAGCCGCTCCCGGACGACGCCGGTGAACCAGTCGCTCGCCACGTGGGAGGCTCCGAAGAAGAGGAGCCGCGCCTTGCCGTCCCCCGCCTGGGCCCGGCGAAACGCCCGGTGGAGGGCGTCGAGGGCGCGCTTCGAGGGATCCCAGACCGGGAGCCGAAGCCCCGGGACCCCTTCCTCCTGGAAGGAGGTGAGGTCCCAGTCCGGCGTCTCGGCGGCGGCGACGGCCACCCCGGCTCCGTCCGGCGGGCGAGGAGGCTCGTCGGGAAGGGCGTCGACGACCCGGGGGCCTTCCTCGGAGGAACCGGACGCCGCGTCCCCGAGGTCCCCGGGGTAGGCGGGGCGGGCCGCCGGACCGCAGGTCCAGGACGACGCCGCGGCGAGGAGCGCCAGGAGGAACGAGGCGCGGGGATCGGCCCGAGGGATCACGGATGGGAACCTGGAAAGGTCATCGCCGGCGGTCAACCGCGGGCGTTGCGCCACGCACCGCTTCGGGCAGGATGGCGCTCCGTGCCCTCCCCGCCACCCCTCTGGGTTTTCCCTGTCGTACCGTTAGGCCCGCTGCGACCCACCTCCCGGGGCGCGGCGGTCCTCACCCTGGCCGCCACCCTCGCCCTCACCGTCGCCTGCGGGGACGAGGACCCGGGGGACGGGCTTCCGGCAACCGACCTGGAGCTGCCCCGGACCGCAGGGGAGCTCCAGGCGATCGAGGCGCTTCCGGCCCTCGACGAGCTCCCGGGCGAGCGCTGGTCCGTGCTCCAGCCGGGGGGGCCGACCGGCTGCTCCCTAGGGACCGACTTCGCCTTCCTGGTCTGGCCGGGGCGAAGCGATCGGTTGGTGGTGAACTTCATCGGCGGTGGCGCGTGCTGGGATCCGCTGACCTGTGGGCTCCAGACCTTCGAGCCGACCGTCGATCGGGTCCTCGGCGCCCTCGAAGCCGGGCTGCTCCCGGGGATCTTCGACATGGAGAACCCGGAGAATCCGGTGGCCGACCGCACCCACGTGGTGGTCCCCTACTGCACCGCCGACGTGCACTGGGGCGACCAGGTCGAACGCTACACGGAGGAGCTCGAGGTCGACCACCGGGGGGCGACCAACGACCGGGTCGTCCTCGGCTGGGTGGAACGCCACCTTCCGGCGCCGGAGCGGGTGTTGACCACCGGCTGTAGCGCAGGCGGCTACGGGTCCAGCCTGTGGGGGGCCCATCTGATGGGCGTCTTCCCGGAGGCGAGCCACGTCCTCTTGGCGGACGCCAGCGTCGGGGTCATCACGGACGACTTCTTCGTCGACAGCTTCCCCCGTTGGAACGCCACGGCGGCCTTCCCGGACTTCATCCCCGGCTTCGACCCGGACCGGGTCACCGGGGCCCCGGACTACTGGAACGCCTTCGCCGCCCATTTCCCGGATGCGACCTTCGCCCAGTTCACCGCGGTCCGGGACAACAACCAGGTGCTCTTCTACGAGCTGATGGGGGGCGAAGGGGGGGCGGACGGCTGGTCGACCCGCATGCGGGGGACCCTCGATGCCATCGCCGAGGCCTCGCCGAACTTTCGCTGGTTCGTCGCCGGCGACGACCCGGACACTCCGGAGCTTCCCGAAGACGACGTCCATTGCATCCTGAACCCGGACCCGAAGTACTTCGACTTCGCCACCGGGGACGAGCTCGCCGCCGGGAGCGGCGACACCTTCTACGAGCTCGACACCGCCGGCACCCGCTTTCTCGATTGGCTCTCGGGTCTGCTCGACCCGGAGGCCGACCCGGGGAGCGTGGCCTGCCCCGGCTGCGCACCCGCCGGGGACTGAGCGCCCACCGATTCGCCCCGCCGAGGAGGCTGCAGGGATGTCGACCGAACGCCGCCCCGCCGGGGCCCGGCCCCAACCGTTGCTCGTCGCCGGCGACCTCGACGGTTTCTTCGGGCTCGCCATCGACAACCTGATCCAGTTCCTGCTGATCCTGGCCCTGGGCGCCGGCGTCCTGGGCTGGTCGTCGAGCCTGGTCCTCGGTCGCGTGCTCCCGGGGGCGATGCTGTCCATCGTCGCCGGGAATCTGTTCTACGCCTGGCAGTCCCAGCGCCTATCCGCCCAGACCGGCCGGCGGGACATCACCGCCCTCCCCTACGGCATCAACACCCCGTCCCTCTTCGCCTACGTCTTCCTGGTCATGGCGCCCGCCCGCGGCGCAGCCCTGGCCGGCGGCGCCTCCCCGGAGGAAGCGGGCCTCGCGGCCTGGCGGATCGGTCTCGCCGCCTGCGCGACCTCCGGGGCGATCGAGCTCGCCGGGGCCTCCGTCGGCGACCTGATCCGGCGGGTCACGCCTCGGGCCGCCCTGCTATCCACCCTGGCCGGCATCGCGATCAGCTTCATCGCGATCGACTTCGCCCTGCGCACCTTCGCCTCGCCCCTCGTGGCGATGGTGCCCCTCGGCATCATCCTCGCCGCCTACTTCGCCCGGGCCCGGCTCCCCGGCGGGGTCCCCGGCGGGTTGGCCGCCGTTCTGGTCGGGACGGCGAGCGCCTGGGCGCTTCACCTCGTCGGACACCCGGCGTCCCCCATCGACCCGGAGGCCCTCTCCAGGGGCGCGGCGGCCGTCGGGCTCTATCTGCCCGTCCCGGTGTTCGGCGACGTCCTCGCCGGCTTCCGCCATCCCCTCTACGCCGAGCTCTTCGTCCCGGTCATGCTGCCGATGGGCTTGTTCAACGTCGTCGGGTCCCTCCAGAACGTCGAAAGCGCCGAGGCGGCTGGCGACCCGTACCCCACCGGACCGAGCATGGCGATGAACGGCGCCGGGTCCCTGCTGGCCGCCGTCTTCGGCTCCTGCTTCCCGACCACCATCTACATCGGCCACCCGGGCTGGAAGCAGCTCGGCGCCCGAAGCGGCTATTCCCTGCTCAACGCGGCCTTCTTCGTGGTGCTGACGACCTTCGGGCTGGGCGCCCTGGCGAGCGCCGTCGTCCCTCTCGAGGCGGGCATCGCCATCGTCCTCTACATCGGGCTGGTCATCACCGCCCAGGCCTTCCAGACCACGCCTCGTTCCCACGCCCCGGCGGTCGCCATCGGGCTCTTCCCCGGGGTCGCTGCCTGGGGCGTGCTGGTGGTCACCCAGACCCTGGGCGCTGCGGGCATGGTGGCCGACGCCCCGGAACTCGCCGCCCGCGCCCTCGACCAACCCGAGGCCTTCGCCGCGGCCGGCCTTCGCCTGGACGGCCTGACCGCCCTGAACGCTGGGTTCATCCTGATCTGCATGATCTGGTCGGCGGCGGCGGCCCGGCTCATCGACGGCGAGTTTCGCGCCGCCGCCGTCTGGATGGCCACGGGGGCCGTCCTCGCCGGGGTCGGCTTCATCCACACGGGGGAGCTCGGTCCCGCGGGGGCGCGCATGGTCCTCGAGCCCGGCGCCGGGGTCCCCTGGGCCCTCGGATACCTGGGGACCGCCCTGGTGTTCTTGCTGGTGGGCCGCTACGGCCGTGTCCCGGCGCCTACCAGCGACCCTGGATCTGGGCGATGAAGGTGTAGGGGTAGCCGAGGTCGAAGGCGCTGGCCTCGTCGAGGACCGCCATCTGGGCGTCGGTCAGGTCGATCTCCGCCGCCCCGAGGTTGTCGTCCAGCTGGTCGAGGGTGCGGGCGCCGAAGATCACCGAGGTGACCGCCGGCTTCTGGAGGAGCCAGGCGATGGACACCTGGGAGGGGGTCTTGCCGATCTCCGAGGCGATGGCCCGCACGGCGTCGATGATCCGCCAGTTGCGCTCGTTGTCGATCTGGGCCCAGCGATTCTTCCACTGCTCGAAGCGGGCCCCCTGGGGGGGCTCCTGATCGCGGTGGTATTTCCCGGTGAGGAAACCCGCCGCCAGGGGCGACCAGGGCAGGATGCCGAGGCCGTGCCGCTGGCAGAGGGGCACGTGCTCCCGCTCGAGGCTGCGCTCCACCAGGCTGTACTGGGCCTGGA
The DNA here is from genome assembly GCA_031800515.1 of Polyangiaceae bacterium LLY-WYZ-14_1. Lineage (GTDB taxonomy): Bacteria > Myxococcota_A > Polyangia > Polyangiales > DAPKRP01 > DAPKRP01. The sequence continues at coordinate 4,501 of DAPKRP010000183.1, forward strand.
GGGAGACGAAACGTTCGAGGCCCTGCTGCTTGCTGGTCCAAACGCTGTCCGCGAGGTGGTAGGCGGCGTAGTTGGAACAGCCCAGGTAGAGCACCTTGCCCTGCCGGACCAGGTCGTCCAGCGCCCGGAGGATCTCGTCCTCCGGGACGTCCAGATCCTGCATGTGGATCTGATAGAGGTCGATGCGGTCCGTCTTCATCCGGCGGAGGCTGGCCTCGCAGGCCTGAACGATGCGGCGCCGGGAGGCGCCGGTGCCAAGGGGCCCCTCCATCATCCGGAAGCGGAACTTGGTGGCCAACACGACCTCGTCCCGGCGGCCGGTGGTCTCGAACCAATCCCCCATCACCCGCTCGCTGAGCCCGTCTTGGCCGTAGATGTCCGCGGTGTCGATGAAGTTGACCCCCCGCTCGAGGGCGCGGTCGATGAGGGCATGGGAGGTCGGGACGTCCGCTCCGACCTTGTGCATGAAACTCTGCTCGTCGGCTTCCCCGAAGGTCATCGCGCCAAGGCAGAGGCTCGACACGCGGAGGCCGCTGGTCCCGAGATTGCGGTAGTCCATCGCCGGCGACTCTACGCGGCGGCCGGCGGGAGACAACCCGGGAGACGGGGGCCGCCAGCCCCGCCGCGGCCATGGCGGCCGGTCTGCTACCCTCCGAGTCCCCGTGCGCCTCGGACTCCCTGGTACCCCTCCCCCCAACCGAAGGTTCGAACCCGGCTTGCGCCGGTCACCAACGCCGGCCCTGGGCTCGGCGGCGGCGCCTGCCGCCGTCGCGGTGTTGGTCCTGCTAACCGTGGGGTGCGCGGCCTCCCGGACCCCCCCGGCGGCGGCCCCGGACGCCGGCGACGACGGCTCCGACGCAGGTCCGCCCCCGGACGCCGGCGGCCCCGCCGTCGACGCCGAAGCCCTGGTCGACGCCATCGACCGATTCGAACGGGCGACCCGAGCCCTCGTCTGCAGCCGCTCCGCCCAGTGCGACCCTCGATACCTCTGCGCCGGCGGGCGGATGCGCACCCGTGGGGTCTCCGCCAGCCAGGTCGCCGCCGCCCGGGCCGGGCGCCTCCGCTTCGACGAGGCGGCGGCGGGCGCCTGCGTCTCGGCGCTTCTCGCCCGGCGCTGCGGCGACCCCTATCCCGCCCCTTGCCTCGTCGGGGACGGGGGCATGCCGCAGGCTCCGATCACCGGCACCCAGGGAGCCGACGCGCCCTGCCGGGAGGACCTCGAATGCGCGGCGGCGTTCTACTGTGACCGTTCGACCTGCGAGGGCCGGTGCCGGTCGAAGCCCGGCGTCGGCGAGCTCTGTGGTGCCTTCGGGACGGACTGCCAGCCGGGCACCTTCTGCGATTGGCACGGGGACCCGGACGCTCCGGGACGGCCCCCCACCTGTGCCCCGCGTCGAGGGGAAGGGGAGGCCTGCGGAGACGGCTGGATGTGCCGACGGGGCCTCTCCTGCATCGACGGCAGCTGCGCGGAGCCGCCCCCAGCGGCGGGCCCGGACGGCGCCTGCGAGCGCTCCCAGGACTGCCGAGCCGGGCTCGCCTGCGAGGGGGGGCGCTGCCTCCCCCGGCCTGCTCCCGCGGAGGAGCTCCGCTGCGCCGGGGACCCCGACTGCGAGCCGGGGGAGCGTTGCGAGGAAGCGGTCGTCGGCACCGGCATCCGCCTCTGCGTGGCCGTGGAAACCTTCAACGAGAGGGGCGAGGCCTGCGAAAACTCCGGGGATTGCCTCTACTACACCCACGCCTGCATCGATGGCGTCTGCGTCCCCCGGGGACGTCCCGGGGAGGCCTGCGGGAGCCTGGGGGATCCCCCGTGCGAGCTGAACGTTCCCTGCCTCGAAGGCCGCTGCGGTCTGCCCGTCGGAGAGGCCTGCGAGCCGTCCTGCCCCTGGTGCGGTGGCGTGTGTGCGGGGTGGTGCCGCCCGGCGCCCCCCGCCGAACCGACCCCGGACGGGGCCGGCGGGCTCTGCGCGCCGCCGCTGACGGAGGGAGAGCTCTGCGGGATCGAGCGCGGCTTCGGAGCCTGCGGCGAGGGCCTCGAATGCCGGCGCGGGGTGACCGTCCGGGAGTACCGCTGCCGTCCGGCCTGCGCCGACCCCCGGTGACCGATGGCGGCGAGCAAGACCTGCCAACGCTGCGGGCGTCGGATGACCTGGCGGAAGAAGTGGGCCCGGAACTGGGAGCAGGTGCGCTACTGCAGCGACGCCTGCCGCCGGGACCGGCCTCAGCCATCCGACGAGGCGCTGGAGACCGCCATCGTCGACCTGCTTCAGACGCGGGGGGTCGACAAGACGATCTGCCCCTCGGAGGCGGCCCGGGCGGTGTTTCCAGAGGAACGCTGGCGAGACGAGATGGAACGGGCCCGCCGGGCGGCCCGCCGGCTGGTCGACCGGGGGATCGTCGAGATCACCCAGAAGGGTCGACCCGTCGACCCGTCGACCGCCCGGGGACCGATCCGGCTCCGCCTCCGCCGGGACTGAGAGGGTGTTACCTCACCGTTCAACCTCCCCCGGGGGCTGGCCGACGGAGCTCGGGGAAGACCGCGACCAGGAAATCGGTGACCGCCGCCCTCGCCCGGTCCCGGTCCGCCTCGACCCAGCGGCTCAGCAGCACGTGGTCGCCGTCCTGGACCTCGACGGTTCGCCGAAGGGCGGTGGTGGGAAAGCGGGCCTGGGCCGCGCGCATCGCCGAGACGTCGGCGGCGACGTCGCCGGGGTAATAGAGCAGCAGGGAGGGCGCCTCGACGCGGCGGAGGAGCTCGTCCCGATTCACCAGGAGGGAGACCTGGGCCAGCTGGGCGACGGCGGAGAGGGGATAGGCGGTGTACCAGAAGGCCTCGAAGCCCGGGAGCCGGTGATCCTCCGGGTCGTCCGGGTCGTAGGGCACCCGCCGCGTCTCTCCGACGACCGCCTCCGCCAAGGCGAGCCCGCCGGGGAGGGGGAGCAGGATGTCCGCCACCGGATCGCGAAAGGCGAAGAACGGAGACACGAGCACCAGGGCGTCGACGAGACCGGGGCGCTCCGCGGCCAGATAGGTGGCCAGGGCTGCCCCCATGCTCGTGGCCACCACGGCGAGCTTCGGGGCGAGGTCCCGGGCGGCCCTCAGGGTGAGGTCCACCTCGTCGATCCACTCGGAAAAACGCCGCCCTTCGAGGTCTTCCGGGCTGGTGCCATGTCCCGGTAGCCGCAGGAACCAGGCGGGCAGGTCGAAGCCTTGGGCCAGGTCGACCACGACGGGCTCCCCCTCGGCCCGGCTGGCTACGAAACCGTGCACGTAGAC
>DAPKRP010000184.1:0-3105 GCA_031800515.1 Polyangiaceae bacterium LLY-WYZ-14_1
AGCGATCGTGGGGATCGAAGCCGCCTCTCGGGGATACGTCCCCGGGCCGATCCCGGCGGGGACCTGGCGGGTCGTCGTCGGCAAGGCGCGCATCGATGACCCCCCCGGACGGTACCGGGTAGAGGTCTTCCTTCGGCAGGAGGCGACCCTGGCGCCGCAGACGGAACGGCGCCCCTACACCGGGTCGGGGTCGACGGCGCCACGATCCAGGCGGCCATCGATGGCTATCGGGCCGAGGGCGGTCTGTTCGCCATCAACCACCCGGTGCTCGACTTCGAGTGCATCGGCTGCGCCTGGACCTTGCCCGTCGACCCCCAGACCATCGCCGGGGTCGAGATCCAAGGAACGGCGAGCCCGGTGGTCCAGGCGATCTTCTACGATCGCGCGGTCGCCTTCTGGGAGGACCTTCTAGATCGGGGCGGTCGGGCCGCCGCCCTCGGCGGCAGCGACGACCACCGAGCCGGGGTCGAACTGAACGCGGTGCAGAGCCCGGTCGGGGATCCCACCACGCTCGTGCTCGCCGACGAGCTCTCCGTCGCCGGCATCGTCGCCGGCGTCCGGGCGGGCCGCACCGTGGTCAAGCTGACCGGGCCGGACGCGCCCATGCTGACGCTCGCCTCCGCCGTGGCGCCGGAGGAGGGGAGCTCGGTGGTTCGGGCGCGCCGGGTCGAGCTCACCTTCGAGGCCTCCGACCTGCCCCCGGGAGAACCGCTGACGCTCCGGGTCGTCCGAGACGGCCTCACCCTGGAAGAGGTGCCCGTGCCGTCCGGGGAGGAACGCTTCACCCACGCGCTCATCGCTGCCGCAGGCCACCGCTATCGCGGCGAGCTCGTCGGGCAGGAACGAGAGCTCGTCGCCACCAGCTACCTCTTCCTGGAGCCCCCCGACGACGACGGGGGACGCTGCGGCATCAGCGCGTCCGCCTCCCCCCGGGACGGGCTCGGCCTGTTGTGCCTGATCGTCGGAGCGGTCGGGCTCCGGCGGCGAAGGCGCGGGCTGTCCAGGTTTCCTACGGATGGACGAGGCACCCCTGCCGGGGATTGGCCGGTGGTGCGCTGATTCCAGGGAGTCGGCGGTCAGCTCTTCCGGAGAAAATCCAGGGTGCGAGACCGAGCGAGGTCGGCGGCTTCCTTCACGTAGTCCGCCCGGCGGTCGCAGTTGAAGCCGTGACCCGCATCGTACTCGTGGACCGTGACCAGGTCCGGGTAGCGGCGCTGCACGCGGTGGACGACCTCCAGGGGGAAGGAGCCGTCTTCTCGCCCCACGTGGAGCATCACCGGCACCTTCGGCGCCCGTTCCTCGAAGCTCGCGATGCGGCTCCCGTAGTAGCTCACCACCCGCGCGATGCCGCTCAGGCCGCCGGCGGCGACCCAGACGACGGCGCCTCCGAAACAGTAGCCCACCATCCCCACCGGTCCGGCGCCGGCGACTCGGTCCCGGGCGGCGGCGAGGTCGGCCATCAGGCCCTCCTGGGGAAGCTCGCCGACCAACCGTCGTCCCCGGTCGAATCCCTCCTGGTCGTAGTCGAGCTCGACCCCGCGCTCCACCCGGTCGAAGAGCGCCGGGGCGATGGCGAGGAAGCCGTCCCGGGCGAAGCCGTCGGTGACCTCCCGGATGTGCTCGTTCACCCCGAAGATCTCCTGCACCACGACGAGCCCGCCCTGGGGCGAGGCGCCCCCGGAGGGCTCCGCGAGGTAGGTGCTCAGCCGGTGTCCGTCCTCCGCCGTCAGCTCGATCTGGGTCATGGACGGACCCTGCCACCCGACCCGGATGCGGGAAAGCGCGGGCGCCCAAGGGCGCCGCTTCTCGGGTCCGAGGGCCGGGATCAGTCCGTGGCGTGGGACTCGAAGGTCTCCAGCCTGCCGTAGCGCAGCGCCGTGTCCTCCGTCGCCTCGAGGACCACCGGCGGCGCCACGTCGCCATCGAGGGCTTCGAGCCACCGAGCGGCGCAGAGGCACCAACGGTCTCCCGGTTCGAGCCCGGGGAAGCGCCACTCCGGCCGCGGCGTGATGAGGTCGTTCCCCTGCGCTTTCGAGTAGCGGAGGAAGTCTTCCGTCACCTCGGCGCAGACGACGTGGACGCCGCGGTCGGCGGGGCCCGTCTCGCAGCGACCGCTGCGCCGGAAGCCGGTGAGGGGCTCGGTGCCGCAGACCTCCAGGGGCCCTCCCAGGACGTTCCGGGCGCCCGGGTCCGCGGGCTGGTCCTCCGGGATCGCGCAGCTCCGCCCTGGGGCGGTTCCCGTCGCTTCCTCCGGGTCGCAGGCGGCCTCTTCACCGCGCCCCGCCTCCCCGGCGCCGGCTGCGTCCTCGCCGCTGCGCGCCTCGTCCTCCCGGGCCGCCGCGGTCACCGAGACCTCCCGGGCGCTCCGGGCCGTCGGCGTCGCTGGGTCCCCCTTCGAGCTGCCTCCGCCGCATCCGCCGGTCGAGAGGGCGACGAGAAGGGCGATGCAGAGGAGTGATTCGCCGTGGGGGGGTTGGAGTCGGAGACGTCGCACGGCCGAACGCTGGGGACAGGGCGGCGCTTCGTCGACCCGGGGCCTCGGGACGCGCGGATGGGGGACCCGTTTACCCATGGCCGTCTTTGGGCCAATCTTCGGGCGCGGCCCGCTGGCGACCGACCGCCCGCCCGGGCCAGGAGCCTGCCGCCCCCATGTCCACCCCGATTCGGCCGCCCGATGCTCCCTCCTCCGTCCCATCGTCCCCGTCGGACCCCGGGGGCCTGGGTCCGGCCGCCCGGGAGCGCGCCATCGCCCTCCTCCGACGGGCGGCGGATTGGCTTGGGACCGAGGCGGAGGGGGGACGCCATCACCCGAGCCTGGCCCGGGAGGTCGGAGGTCTGGCCCGCCTGGTCGACCTCGACGACGTGGCGGAGGCGATGGTCTCCCATCTCGACGCGGCGCCCCCCCACGCCTTTCCCTCCATCCGAGCCTCCGACCCGGGGAACAGCATCCCGCCGGTTCCGAATCGTTCCCTCCCCGACGCGACGGCCCTCATCTTCGACTACCCCGTCTACGACCCCGACTGGATTCGGAGCTACCTCGGCAACTTCGAAGATGCCCACGTCAGCGCAGCCCTTCGCCGGCGGGACGACGAGGCGCAGGAAGCC
>DAPKRP010000185.1:0-2571 GCA_031800515.1 Polyangiaceae bacterium LLY-WYZ-14_1
AGGTCGTCGACGCCTTCGCCTTGAGCGCGGCCCTCGCCGTGAGGGACCCCGACCAGGACGGCACGGCCGTCGAGGCTCGGGTGCTCTGGGGTGGCCGGGACGCCCGGGGTCGTGCCTTCCGCCGGGCGAGCGGCGTCTTCCCCATCGGCCCTCGGACCGGAGGGATCGACGACCGCTACTTCCGGATCATCGCCGTCTCCGAAGGAGGCGCGGTGGCCGTCCGGGGGGCGGGGGATGGCGCCCGAAACGCGCCCGGCCAGGCGGTCTGGGTCGCTCCGAGGGCCGAGCCTACCCCCCTCGCCGCCGACAGCGGCACGCCCTGGGTCGGGCGGTTCGACGCCCTCGGCCCGCTCCCCGGGGGCCGGCTCCTCATCGGCGTCGACGCCGACCCCTCCGCGGGGCGCCCCCGGAGCGGCGCCCTGGTCATCGGTCCCGACGGCGCGGTCGAGGGACCCCTCCGAACCCTGCTCGAGGGCCGTCACCTGTTCGCCTCCGCCGCTCACGGCGCGGACGGCGACAAGATGGTCGTCTTCCGAGGTGGCGCCGCCTTCGCGCTCGGGTTCGACGACGCCCCAGTCTTCCCCAAGCCCCTTCCGCTCACCCCGGCTGCCTTGGACGCCTGCCCCGGGGACCCCCAAGAAGACGCGACGATCGTCGTGGTCCACGGGGAACGGCTCCGGGCCACCCCGCTCCGCACCCCCTTCCCCTATTCCCTTCAGGAGCTCGTCCTCCCGGCGGAGGGCACGCCGTGCCTGCGTCGGGTCCTGGCGAGGAACCTCCCGGACCTGGGGGAGGCCCCATCCCCCGTGCCCCTCCGGACGGACGGAAGCGCCCTGGTGGGGCCGGGGCTCCGCTGCGCCGTGGACGAAGAGTAGGGTGGACGAAGAGTAGACGGACCAGGAAAGGCCCGGCCCGCCCTGGGACGAGGGGTCAAGCTCGACGTCCGAGCGCGAGCCACGCTGGCATCTCGATGGACTGCGGCCCGTCGTCGAGAGAACTGCGCAACCGAGCTTCGATGCGCGCCTGGAGCGCCTCCCATCGCGGTTCCGAAAGCTGGGACCGCGCGAGCCCGAGGGCGACATGCGCGTCCCGAAGCCCGGACCAGAGCGCTTCGAGGGATGGCGTCTCCAGGCGGTGGACGGACGGGCGCACCTCTACGTCGAACCCGGCTGCACCCATCTCCGCCGCAAGCTCCGCCGGGTCGGAGAGAGGGGCTTTCGGCGGCTCTCCTTCCACCGGTTCCATCTCGGCAGCCAGCTCGGCGTTGACCGCGGCGAAGGCGGCGATGCCGTCCTGGGGCTGCCAGGTCGCGATCACCGCACGTCCCCCGGGACGGAGGACGCGCGCCATCTCGGCGAACCCCTTCCCTCGGTCCGGAAACAGGAACAGCCCAAACAGGGAAAACGCGACGTCGAAGCGGGCGTCGGTGAAGGGGAGCGCCTGACCGTCCCCCTCGTGGAGCCGCAGCCGGCGACGTTGTTCTTCGTCGGCCCGCGCCCGCAGCGCTGCCAACATACCCGGCGAGAAGTCCAGGGCATCGACCTCGGTCGTGCGCGCCACCCGGAGCGCCAGGGTGCCCGGACCGGTGGCCACGTCGAGGACGCGCTCGCCCGGGACCGGGTCGGCCCAGGCGATGGCATCGTCCGCGTAGCGGCCGAAGGGCTCGGCGAGGAGGTCGGCGTAGGCGTCCGCCACCCGGTCCCACGCCTGAGGAGCGAACATGGGACGAAGGTCGAGGGAAGATTCCCGACTCGCCTCACGATCAGTCGCCATGGCTTCCTCCCGTGCGCGTCGCACTGACAGTGGGTCGGTGCGTCACAAGAGCCTCCCTCATCGCATCCCCCTTAGTCTTGCGGCGCTGTAGATGCAACTGCGTTGCATGAGAGCCGGCCCCAGCGGGAAGGAGACGGCCGGGGGACGTTTCGCCTGGGGGACCGGGCTCCACCGCGCGGTGGACGACGCGTAGAACGGGACCCACTGTCGAGCGCCGTGCCGGGGAGACGAATCATCGCGGCGGTCGCGACGTGGCTGGCGGCCAGCACCGCCTGGGCCCAGGGCGACCCGGTATCCGTCGACGACCCTCCCTCGGACGACACCGGACCGGCTTTCGCAACGAAACCCGAGCCGATCCCGAGGGTCGACCCCGCCGCCTCGGACGGCTGTGGGCCCATCGTCACCGACCGCCCGGGGGCCACCGTCGGCCACGGGTCCGAGGCCCCGGGGTGCTTTCAGATCGAGGCATCCCTCGCCCTCGCGCACCTTCAGGACACGAACTTCTGGCTGCTCCAAGCGCCCACGGTGCTCCGCGTCGGCGTGCTGCCTCGATTCGAGCTTCGCTTCGAGACCGGCGTCTTCGAGCTCGCCTGGGAAAACGACCCCCTGAGCGACGTCGGCGGCAGCACGCTGGAAAACCCGGTGGTGACCTTTGCGGCCAAGCTCCTGCTCCTTTCCCAACAGGGCCGGGTCCCCGGGCTTGGCTTCTACGCGGCGGTCGACCTCGACGAGGCCTCGTTCTTCAGCGGGGACAGCCGCGGGTGGCGGGCGACCCCCCGGGCCCTCCTGCTCTTCGAC
>DAPKRP010000186.1:0-4665 GCA_031800515.1 Polyangiaceae bacterium LLY-WYZ-14_1
CCCCCCGGCGACCGCCACCGCGCCGACGGCGACCCAGAACCACCACTGCTGGGCGAGGCCCGGCTCCGGCTCGGGGACGGTCACCCGGAGGGGGGCGGCCACGTCGCCCGTCGCGGCGACGGGCAGCCCGGAATCATCGAGGGCTTCGACGTAGTATTCGACGAAAGGCGGCCGCACGTCGTCACCGGGCACCGTGGCGACGAAGCCCCCCTCTTCCCGGGGACGCATGTCGAGGCGCCGGAAGACCTCCCGGGTTCCCTCCCGATAGGCGAGGGCCAATCGGGAGACCCGCCCCTGGGGGTCTTCGAGCACCGCCGTGAGGTCGAGGTCCGCGTCCCGTTCCGAGCGAGGCGGGGACCGGTGGACGATGCGAACCGGGGCCGGAGGCGGGCTTCCGGGCCGACCGTCTCCGACCCAACGGGAGGCGACCCCGGTGAAGAACGCACGCACCCGAGGGCTCAGGGCGGGGTCGAGGCGCTGGGCGTCGGGGGCGACGGCCAGCAGCCGCCGAAAGGCACCCTCCGCCTCTTCTAGCCGGCCGAGGGCGAAGTAGGCGTAGGCGAGGGATCGGTAGATGGCCCGTTCCTCCGCCTCCGTGTTGCCGGCGCGGATCAGCGCCGCCGACAGCGTCTGGACCGCCTGCTCGTAGCGGAGCTCGTCCACCTCCTGGACGCCCTGGCGAACCAGGGGATTTCCCCCGGAGGCCCTGCCGCCGCTTCCGGGAGGCGCGGTCTCCCGACGGGCCGCCGCGGCCTCCGGGTCCGGGGCCGGCGGATCCCCCGGCTCTTCGGTGGACGGCTCGGCCGGGGTCTGGGCGGAGGCGCTCGACGCCGGGAGCAGGAGGACGGCCGCCGCCAGGGCCCCCCAGCGGGCCAGGGCCCGGGTCCGAGCGGGATCGCAGAGGTGACGCCGGCGCATCATCCCGGCGACGATACCCGAACGTCTCCGGCTTCTCGCCGTCTTTTTTCCCGGCGACCGGCCGCCCGGCGGTCCACCCCGGGGACCGATCGACCGCTCGACGGAACCGGCGTCGGGCCGGAGTCGTTCAGTCGCGGGTCCAGGCCAGGTAGACGGCCAGGTAGGCGACGACGAGGACGCCCCAGGTGATGGCCGCCAGCCGCCCCCGGCGCGCCCGAAAGGCGGCGACCGGGGCGAAGGGGGGCAGGAGCACCGCGAACAGCTGCCAGCCCCAGTTCAGTCCCGAGCGCGGCCGGATGGACACCCAGATCACCGCGGCGTGGGCGAGGATCACGAACGCCCCGAGGAAGACGAGGGCCCCGAGGGACGCCAGGTCGGTGGTGAAGGCGCTCACCGGCCTCTGGTTACCAGGAGGCTCCCCGCCGTGGTAGACGAAGCGCCCCGGCGGTCCAGGGCACGCTGCCCCCGTCCCCTCGGGGCACCCCTCTCCGCCTCGGATCGCCTCCCCGTCGGCACGTGACCTCGCCTCGTCGGATCCGAATCGGCCTGCTCGGCGCCGGGGTGGTCGGCCAGGGCATCCTCGAGCTGCTCCGGGACCATGCGGGCACCATCGCCGAGCGCCTGGGCGCCCCCATCGAGGTCCGCCACGTCGTCGCCCGGGACCCGAATCGGGTCCGGAACGACCTCGTGCCAAAGGCGCTCCTGTCCTTCGACCCCCGGGTGATCCTGGACGACCCGGAGGTCGACGTCGTCGTCGAGGTCGTGGGCGGCCTCGAGCCCGCCGGCACCTTCCTGCGGAGCGCCATCGAAGGCGGCCGCCAGGTCGTGACCGCCAACAAGGCGCTCCTCGCGGAACGGGGACACGAGCTCATCACCCTGGCGGAGGCGAAGCGGGTCGACCTGTACTTCGAGGCGGCGGTCGCCGGGGGCATCCCCATCATTCGGGTCCTCCGGGAGGCCCTGGCCTCGGACCGCATCGTCGCCCTCCGGGGCATCGTCAACGGCACGAGCAACTACGTCCTGTCCCGCATGCGGGACGCGGGCCTGGCCTTCCCGGACGCGCTGCGGGAAGCCCAGGAGCTCGGCTTCGCCGAGGCCGACCCCACCCTCGACGTCTCCGGCGGCGACGCGGCCCACAAGCTCGCCATCCTGGCCACCCTGGCCTACGGCGCCCAGGTCCACCTCGACGACGTCACCGTCGAGGGGATCGACGAGGTCACCGCCACCGACGTCGTGCTCGCCCGGCGCTTCGGCTTCGCGATCAAGCCGCTGGCGGTCGCCCGGAAGCTCGCCTCGGGGGCCCTCGACCTGCGGGTGCATCCCGCCCTGGTGGAGGAGACCTCCGTCCTCGCGAACATCTCCGGCGCCTTGAACGCGGTCTATGTCGAAGGGGCGATGGTCGGCCCCTGCCTGCTCTCGGGGCTCGGGGCGGGGGCGCTACCGACGGCGATGAGCGTGGTGAGCGACATCGTCGACGTCGGCCGCAACCTGCTGACGGGCGCCCGGGGCCGCGTGCCCTCCCGGGCCTTCCGGGGGGAGAGCTTGGAACCCATCCAGGTGCGGGACCCGGCGGAGCACCGCACCCGCTTCTACCTGCGGATCCAGTCCCACGACCGGCCGGGGCTCCTCGGAAAGATCGCCGGTGTCCTGGGGGCCTTCGACGTGTCCATCGAACAGCTCGTGCAGGAAGGCCGGGGGGGCGCCGAGGACGCGCCGATCACGGTCGTCATGTTGACCCATGAGGCCCCGGAAGGCGCGATTCGCGGCGTCCTCCGGGAGCTCGCCTTCCTGCCCCAGATCGTCGGGCGACCCAAGGCGATCCGCATCGAAGAGGGCTGACCTCGCCGCGATCCTCCCCCCCGACGACGACGACCTGGGAAGAGCTCCCCGCTGGGGACCTCCTGTCCCGCTTCGGGGATTGAGGTCGTCGACGCCGGCCGCGGGAGGTACTACAGGCTGGCCCCTGGTGAACGAGCTCCTCGACGACGCCCCGTCTCCCCCCCGGGACCTCACCGGGATCGGCGAGGTCCGCGCCCTCCTCGCGGAAGGCACTCACTTCGAGGGAAAGCTGACCTTCACCGGTCGTGCTCGCGTCGATGGCCACCTGACCGGCGAGGTGTTCAGCGACGGGGTTCTCGTGCTGGGCGCCTCCGCCAAGGTCGAAGGGGAGGTCGAAGTGGGCACCCTGATCGTCCGGAGCGGCGAGGTGCGGGGGACGGTGCGGGCGCGCCAGCTCGTCGAGCTCCACGCCGCCGGCCGCATCTACGGGGACGTCCACGCCCCCCAGCTCTACGTGGAAAAGGGAAGCGTCTTCGAGGGGCGCGTCACCATGGAAGACGCCAAGGTCTCCCCCTTGTGACGGCGGGCCCGCACCGCCTCCGGGAGGGCGGCCTCGAGGACGCCGGGCGGCTCAGAAGCTCCAGCCGAGGTGGGCGGTGATGCGGATGCCGTCGTCGGTGCCGTCCCGACCCCGGGGCGCCATCAGGTCCATCGGGTCCTCGACCCCCCGGTCGACCGCCGGGACGCCGTCGAAGCTCAGGTTCCAGCGCACGTAGTCGAAGCGCACCAGGTAGGTCAGGCCCTCCCAGATGACCCCGGCGACGCCCGCGCCCACGTCGAGGCCGGTCGCCGTCGTGTCGCTGCCGAAGGCGTCCGTGAGCTCGTCGTTGACCCCGAGGACCAGCCGGTAGCCGAAGAAGATCCGGGGCTCGACGATCCCGTCGACCAGTCGAAGCCGGCCGTCGAGACCGATGCGCAGGTAGGTGTACTCCGTCGAGGGCAGGATCTGGTTTTCCTCCAGGTCGAAGGCGTCGTAGCCCACGCCGAGGTTCACCCCCGCCTGGAAGATGCCCACCGGGTAGAGGTAGCCGACGCCGCCCTCTACCCGAAAGGCGCTGGTATCGAGCTGTTCCGAATCCGGCGGCTCGGTCTCGCTTTCGAGCCCGAGGGCGACGGCGAAGTCGAGCCAGGTGACGAAGCCCGCGGGAATGGCCCCCTGCCCGTTCAGGGGGCGGACTTCGATGTGCAGGGAGAGCTCGGGGAAGAGCCCGGGCACGTCGTACTGGACCGGGAGGACGGCGGTCCCCGTCGGGCCGGTCCGGTCGATGTCGACGGTACGGTTCCGGAAGGTGAGGCCGCCGGTGACCTGGACCAGGGGGTAGAGGCTCGGGTTGGCCGGCCCGTCCCCGCCGTCCGCGTCGTCCCCATCGGCGCCGGGCTCGCCCTCGGCGACGCCCATCTCGTCGAGGAGCTCCTCGTCGAGCTCCGCCTGCCGAGCCGCTTCGATCTCCGCCTGCCGGGCCGCCTCGAGCTGTTGCCGGCGCCGCTCCTCGTAGACGAAGCCCGCCTCGAGGGCGAGCTCCTGGGCGGCCGCCTCGATCTCCCCCCGGCCCCGGCGGGAGAGGGGAGACCCCGCTTCCCGACGGCCGAGCTCTTCGTTGTTGGCGTCGACGGCGATGATGGTCGTCGTCGCGCGCCCCCCGCGGCCGGTGACCTCGCCGACGAGGATGATCGGGGCGGCGACGACGGTGGCGAGCTCCATCGCCGCATCCTCCCGTTCGATGTCGATCTGGAACTCGTCGATGGCGGCCCGAAGCTCGTCCCGGCCGACCACCTCGAGGGTGCCGTCCACCGCCTGGGCGACCAGGATCCGCGCCCGGCGGGACTCCCGCCGGGGGCCCTCGAAGGGGAAGACGACGGTGCGGAGGGGCGCCGGGGCCCCGCCGCCCTCGTCGGCCGGAGCGGCGC
>DAPKRP010000187.1:0-1921 GCA_031800515.1 Polyangiaceae bacterium LLY-WYZ-14_1
GGGACCGGCGGACCGTCCGAGGTCAGTCGGCGGCGGCGTCCACCACCCCGAGCCGGACCTGGAAATCCCTACGGTCCTGGTCGACGAGGATGAATTGGGGGTGGGTCGTCGTGAGGAACACCTGACCACCGAGCGTGGCCAGCCGCTCGAAAAGACGACGGTTTCGGGTCCGATCGAGCTCCGAGGAGACGTCGTCCAGGAGGAGCGGCGGGACCCACCCGGACCGCCGCGCCAAAACCTCTAGCTCCGAGATCTTCAGGGAGAGGGCGATGGCCCGATGCTGGCCCTGGGAGGCGTGGTGCCGGACCGACGGCCCCCCCTCCCCCGCGACCTCGAGGGCCAGGTCGTCGCCGTGGGGTCCTTCTCCGGTGAACCCTCGAGCCCGGTCCTTGTCGAAGCTCCGGTTCAGGGCGGCCTCGATCGCCTCTGCCCGAGGCTCGACCCGCGGCCGGTAGCGGACGGCGAGGGGAAACTGACCCCCGCTCACCTCGGCGAAGGCCGCTTCCGTAAGCGGCGCCAGGTCGTCGACCAGCCGAGCCCGGGTCTTCCCCACCACCTCCCCGGAGCTCGCGAGGAGCCGATCGTAGACCGTGACCGCCGCTCGGTCGGCCCGCTCCGCCTTGAGGAGCCGGTTCCGACTCCGCAGCGCCTTCTGGTAGCTGGCGAGGGCGGTGGCGTAGGTCGGGTCGAGCTCCTCCAGGATCCGGTCGAGGTAGGTGCGCCGGGGCTCCGCAGGGCCGCTCGCGAGCTCGAGGTCCCCGGCGTGGAAGAGCACCAGGGGAAACGCGGTGTGCCAGGCGGCGATGGAACGGGGCCGTTTCCCATCCAGGGCGAGCTTGCGGGGTCCGTCCCGGCGCAGCAGCACCTCCTGCTGCCGATCCAGGGGGCGACCGGACCAGCGGGCCCCGAGGGACGCCGCCGCTGCTTCCCGGCCGACCAGGTCGTCGGTGCGCGCCCCCCGGAAGCTCCGTAGGGCGGACAGGTAGTGGATGGCTTCGAGGAGGTTCGACTTTCCGGCCCCGTTGTCCCCGTGGAAGACGTTGACCCGGGGACCCGGCTCGAGCTCCAGGGGATCGAGGTTGCGAAAGCTGCGGAGGGTGAGCTTTCGGAGCAGGCGGGGCGTGGGCGGCGCCGGGGCCGACCCCATCAAATCCGCATGGGCATGATCACCCCGACGAAGTCGAGGCGGGTATCGCCCACCGGTCGGACCACGCCGGGGTCGAGCTCGCCGCTCAGATCGAGGGCGACCTCGTTGGCGGTGAGGGAGCCGAGGACGTCGAGCAGGTAGCGGGCGTTGAAGCCGATGACCAAGGGGCCTCCCGCGTAGTCGATGTCGAGCTCCTCCCGACCTTCGCCGACATCCGGGTTTTCGCTGATGATCTTCAGGGTGCCGGCATCCACGTTGAGGCGGACGCTCCCGTTCTTGTCGCTGGCCACCAGGGCGATGCGCTTGAGGGCCTCGTGGAGGGCGGTGCGGGCCACGACCACGTGCCGTTCCGAGGACTTCGGGATCACCTTCTCGTAGGGAGGGAACTGCTCGTCGGCCAGCTTCACGCTCAGCTGAACGTCTTCCCGGCGGAAGAAGGCGTTTCCGCCGCTGGTGGCGACGTCGACGGTGACGGGAGCCTCCGGGGCGTTCCCGGCGGAGGACTTCGCATCCTCGATGAGGCGTCGGAGCTCGCCGATGCCCTTGGCGGGAACCAACATCGAAAAGGACAGACCGTCCACCCCGGGAAGGTCCGCCTCCCCCTTGCAGAGGCGGTGGCCGTCGGTGGTGACCATTCGGACGGTCCCGCCGGTCCCCTCGAACAGGGCGCCGGCCAGATGGGGGCGGGTGTCGTCCGTGGACATCGAGTACTGGGTGCGGGCGATCAAGTCGCCGACCAGCTCGGCGTCGAGGGCCACGAAGGGCTCCTCGCCG
>DAPKRP010000188.1:0-6843 GCA_031800515.1 Polyangiaceae bacterium LLY-WYZ-14_1
GGTGCCGGACGTGCAGGCGCTCCACGATCTGAGGGAAGAGATCTCCTTCGTGGACGAGAGCGTGTTGTTGAGGAACACCGAGCGCGCGGTGTTCAACACCTGGGTCGAGGAGGGAGGCCATCCGCTGAAGGTGACGCTCACCTACGCCGACCCGGCGGCGAACCCGGCCGCGTCGATCCACCGGATCAACGACCTGACGGTCAAGGTGACGTCTCCCTCGGGGACGGTGTACTGGGGAAACCATGGGCTGCTCCAGGGCAACTGGTCGCGCCCCGACGGCGAGCCGGACACGATCGACACCGTGGAGAACGTGTTCGTCGAGAGCCCGGAGAGCGGCCTCTGGCTGGTCGAGGTGATCGCCAGCGAGCTGATCGAGGACGGGCACGTGGAGACGCCCGAGCTCGACGCGGACTTCGCGCTGGTGGTCAGCGGCGGGAGCATCGAGAGCTGTCGCGACGACGGAGTGGTCTCGCTGGACCGCCCCGCCTACACCTGCCAAGACCGAGTTCGCGTCCGGGTGGTCGACTGCGGGCCGAATCTCGACCGACAGGCGGTGGACGCGATCACGGTCACCGTCGATTCCGACTCCGAACCGGAAGGCGAGCTGCTGGAGCTGACCGAAACCGGGCCGGATACCGCGACGTTCAGCGGCACGTTGCCCCTCGACGAAAGCGACGGTCCGGGCACGCTGTTGGTGGCGGACCAGGACACGGTGACCGCCGTCTACGTCGACGCGGATGACGGCCAGGGCGGAAGCGACGTCCCCAAGACCGACAGCGCCCCCATCGATTGCACGGCGCCGGAGATCTCCGGGGTGCAGACGACCGAGGTGGGCGGGCACTTCGCCACGGTCAGCTTCGACACCAATGAGACCGCCCGGGGCACCGTGCGCTACGGGGACCAGGTGATCCGCGGCAGCCGGGGGACGGAGACCGGCGGAGCCATCGCCAGCAGCGCCGAGGTCGCCCAGGCCGAGGCCCTCCGCGCCCGCATCGGGCTCCTGGGCCACGCCGCGCTCCTCTATCCGGATCTGACGCCCCGGGAGAACCTCGGCCTCTTCGCCGAGCTCTACCGGATGGACGCCCCCACGCAGGCCGTGGACGAGGCCCTCGACCGGTTCGATCTCGGAGGCTTCGCCGACCGGCCGGCCCGCACCCTGAGCCGGGGGCAGCTGCAGCGGGCAGCGCTGGCCCGGGCCTTGGTGCATCGCCCGGACCTCCTGCTCCTCGATGAGCCGTCGACGGGCCTCGACCCCCGCTCGAACGACCGCCTCGTCGCCGAGGTCGAGGTCGAACGGGCCCGGGGGGCGGTCATCGTGCTGGTCACCCACGACCCGGCCCTCGCCGAGCGGGTCGCCACCCGGCGCCTTCGCATGCATCGGGGCCGGCTTCTCGCCGCGGCAGAGGCTCCCGGATGAAGGGGGTGATCACCGCGGCCCGCCTCGTCGCGGCAAAGGATCTCCGGATCGAGCTGCGCACCCGGGAGATCACCACCACCACGACCCTCTTCGCGGTCCTGGTGGTGGTGCTCTCGTCCCTGTCCTTCTACCTGGACCAGGTGATCGCCCGGCGCCTCGCCCCGGGGGTGCTCTGGGTCAGCGTGGCCTTCAGCGGCGTGCTCGCCGTCGGTCGCGCCTGGGCTCGAGAAGCCGAGCAGGACGCCTTCCGGGCCCTGCTCCTCGCCCCGCTCCCCCGGGCGGGGATCTTCCTCGGGAAGACCGCCGCGGTGCTGTCTTTTCTGCTGGTGGTCGAAGCGGTGGTGGTCCCGATCGTCGCCCTGCTCTTCCACGTGGCGCTCCCCCCGGTGCTGGGCCCCCTCGCGCTCCTCCTCTTCCTGGGCACCCTGGGCTTTGCCGCCGCCGGCACCTTGTTCGGGGCGATGACGGTCAAGACCCGGGCTCGCGACCTGGCCCTCAGCGTCGTCCTCTTCCCGTTGGTCGCCCCCTGCCTCTTGGCCGGTGTGGTCGCCACCCGAGAGCTCTTCGGCGGCGCCCCCCTGTCGGAGGTGCTCGCCTGGGCGCGGATCCTCCTGGCCGCGGACATCCTCTTCGTGACCGCGGGGCTCGTGCTGTTCCCCACCCTCGCGGCGGACTGACCTTCCGATCCGCCGGCGCCGGCGTGCTTCCCCCAGGGGTACCCGCCGGGTCTCCCGGGACCAGGCTCCAGACCGTGATCGCTCGGCTCATTCTCCACGGGGGCCATCTGTCCCGCATCGAAGACGCTCTGGAGTCCGCCCTCGACCGCCTCCGGGGGGAAGGCCACCGGATCGAGGTGCAGCTGACCGGGGGCCCCGGGGACGCGGAGCGGCTGGCCCGGGAGGCCCGGGACGCGGTGGACCTCGACACGGTGGTGGCCGGGGGAGGGGACGGGACGATCCATCAGGTGCTCCAGGGTCTCGTCGGCACGGATCCCGCCACCCCGTCCCAGGGGTCCGAGCCTGCGTCGGCGGACACCGTTCCCGGCATGCCGAGCCTCGTCCTCCTGCCCATGGGTATCGGGAATGACCTGGCCCGCTCCATCGGGCTCGAGACGGGGTCCGTCGAAGAGGCGCTCCGCTGGGCGGTCGACCACCCGGCGCGTCCCGTCGACCTCGGCTTCGTCGGGGAGCGACCCTTCCTGAACGTGGCCACCGGCGGGTCGGCCACCCGGATCACCCGGAAGACCCCGGACGAGCTCAAGCGGGTGCTCGGCCCGGTGGCCTACGGCCTGACCGGCCTGGCCCGGGCGGAAAGCCTGGCGCCCGTCCGCGGCCGTCTTCGGGGCGGGGACGTCGACTTCGAGGGTTCGTTCCTCGCCCTCGCCCTGGGCAACGGGCGCTTCGCCGGAGGGGGGCTGGACGTCTGCCCGGGCGCGGAGCTCGACGACGGTTGGCTCGAGGTCACCATCCTCCACGGCGTTCCCGACGGCGAGCGCCTCGACGCCTTCGGCGCCCTGCTTCGAGACGGGCGAGACGGGCTGGCGCGCTGGACGACGACGGGCCGCGCCCAGCACCTGACCCTGGAGGTGCCCGACGGGATCGACCTGAACCTGGACGGCGAGCCGGACCACCGGGCCGGGGAGGTGCCGGTCCACATCGCCCCCGGCCGGCTGAGGCTCCATCGACCCGAGCCCCGGTCCACCACCGGCTCGAAACCCGGAAGTTGATCAGCCCGCGAGCTGATCGATGAGGTCGAGCACGATGGGGCTCGTCCAATCCCGGGGGCCGTCGATGCGCAACCGGATGACGCCATCCGGGTCGATGAACCAGGTCTCCGGGTAGAGCTTCGTCCCGTATCGGCCCTCGACGACGGACTCCTCCGGGTCGAACAGGACCCGGATGGTCGGGTCGTCGGGGAAGACCGTCGCCACTTCGTCCCAGCCCGCGTCCGTCGAGACGGCGATCACCTCGACGTCGTCCCGGTCCGCAACGAGCTCGGCCAGCAGGTCCAAGCTGGGCATCTCTTCGACGCAGGGGGCGCAGGTGATGGTCCAGAAGTTCATCACCACGACCTTGCCCCGGTGGTCGGACAGCTTGAAGGAACGCCCGGACCGATCCCGGAGATCGAAGTCCGGCGCCAACCGATCGTTCCCGGCATAATGGAGGTTCGTCTCGCGCCCGGCCCGGAGGGCCTCGTAGGCCTCATCCCCGAGCAGCGCCCGGTAGGGCGTCTGGGCGGCCCGCTGGGCGCCGTCGGCCATCGCGGTGGCAAAGAAGAAGACCAACGGGCTGCCGATCACGAGGGCGATGGCCGCCGCCAACCATTCCCGCTGCTGCATCACGCCCAGTCATAAGGCCGCGGCGGGACCCGGGCCAGCACCGCCGTCGGCTGCCCCGGGGGGGCTCAATGCCCCCCGGCCGGGCTCGCCAGGGGCTCACGCACCTGGGCGGGGGTCACCGTGAGCTCGTCCCCGAGGCGGAGAGCCACCCCGCCGTCCCCGGTCTCGACGAGGTGGTCCTCGAGGGCCTGCATCGCCCCGCGGTCGAAGCGGGCGGGAAGGCGGCCGCCGCGTACGTCGCAGTAGAGGGCGCCGTCCGGCCCCTGGCGCAGCGTGTCCGGGTCGAGCCGCTCCTCCCGGTCGTCCGACAGAAAAAGGCGCAGAAACGGAGGCTCGACCGCGACCCGCCGGACGAAGACCGGCGGGCCCTCGATGCTGACGTAGGCCCAGTTGACCTCGTTGCGGAGGCAGTAGCGGCCGTCGTCGGCTCGGTCGACCCATCGGTCGAAGTTCCGCGCCAGCCCCGGATGGTCGATGGGCTCGTCCCCGTCGAACCAGCGTCCTCGGGCGTCCCGGCGGATCCGGGTCTCCCGGCTGGCCCCGGGGAAGGGCAGCGGGGCGTCGGCGGAGGGGGGCGCTTCGGTCATGCTCTGGAACCTGGGCGCCCCGGGCCCCGGCCGCCAGAGGCCCCCGGAGCCCCCGGGGTAGGGGGACCTCGCCGAGTGACCCCCGGCGAGACGTGCTAACTCCAAGGGATTTGGACCAAACGCGGCTTTCGTCCTGGCCCCCGGAGCGGCTCTACGAGCTCGTCTACCGGCGCACCGGATGGCGCTGGCCGGTCGTCCTGGTGGTGCTCCCGGCGTCCCTCGCGCTGGGGCTCTGGGGCTTCCAGGAAAGCGCCTTCGGCCAGGCCCAGCTGCGTTCCATCGCCGCCGACCTTCTGCGCCGGGAGATCGGCCTCGCCGCCGACGTCGACCGGCTCCGGGTGGGGCTGTTTCCCGTCCCTCGCTTCGAGGCCCGCGGCATCGACCTCGACGACCCGGTCTACGGGCCGTTCCTCGAGACGGACCGCCTGGAGGTTCGGCCCTCCCTGACCGCGCTCCTGACCGGTCAGCTTCGCATCGCCGACATCCGGATCGATCGACCCCGGGTGCGCCTCGTCCTCAAGGATGGGGCGATCCGCAATCTGCCTCGGCCACCGGGGCGCCGGGACGACGGTGGGGGGCTGGAGCTGCCCTTCGACCGGCTCACCATCGACGACGCCCGGGTGCATCTCGACGCCGAGCTCGGGGACGCCTCCCTCCGGGGGGTACACGTGCAGCTCGAGACCCGGAACCGGCGGGGCGACCGCTTCACCCTGCGGGTCGGCGCCTCCGGGGGCCGGCTGAGCCATGACCGGGGGCGGGAGACCATCCAGCAGCTGACCGCGGAGCTCGAGCACACCCCGGAGCACCTGGACCTTCGCCGGCTACGGCTCGAGACCCCTCACGCGTCCCTCGCGATCGACGACGCCCGCGTCCGGCTCCCGGACGCCGGGGCGCTGGACGGCCACGTCCGGGCCACCGTCGACCTCGGGCATCTCGCGGACCTACCCCTCCCCCTGGGGGACGACGTCGCGCTTCCCGAGCTCGACGGCCGGGTGACCGTCGACCTGTTCGGGGAGCTCCGGCGGGCGGACCGCTGGCGCGTCGACGGGCGGGTGGAGATCGACGGGGTCCACGTCAAGCAGTTCGGCCTGGGGGAGATGGTCTTCGACATCAGCGCCGATCCGGAGGCGGTGGTGATCCGGGAGGGCCTCGCGAGCGTGGTGCGGCGGGGCGGTTTCCTCGAGATCCAAGGGCGCATCGGCCTCGACAGCGGCCTCCCCACCACCCTGTCCCTCGGCGTGCAGGGGCTTCAGTTCGAGAAACTGATGGAGCAGCTCGGGGTGACCGACGGCGCCCTGGTCTCCTGGCTCTGGAACGGCCGCATCGACCTCTCCGGCACGCTGGATCCCCTGGACCTTCGGGGGCCCGGGGACCTCGACACCCGGGACTTTCTGGTGAGCCAGAACGCCTGGCACGCCCGTCCCCGGCACCGGGTGGTCGGGGTCGAATCGGCCCGGCTCCGCACCCGGATGCGCCTTCAGGAGGCCGGCATCTTCCTGGACGACACCCTGGTGGAGAGCCCGAAGAGCCGGCTTCGCCTCGACGTGCTCCTCGGCTTCGACAACCGGCTTCGGGTGACCGGCGGCACCCCGGAGAACGCCGTCGTCGACCTGGCGGAGCTCACCCCCCTGACGACCATCGAGCTCGCCGGCCGGGCCCGGATCGGGGTGGACGTCGGGGGGACCTTCCGCCGCCCCGCCCTCGCCGGCACCGCGGCGATCGACGGCTTCGCCTTCGGCACCTTCCCCCTGGGGGACATCGCCGGAACCTGGGAAGTCGGCGAGGAGGTCCAGACGGTGCGCTTCCCCTCCGTCGAAGCGGTGAAGCGGGACAGCCGCTACCGGGCGGACGATCTCTTCCTGGACTTCCGCGGAGGCCGATTCCTGGTGAGCGCCGAGGTGCAGGCGGAGCGTCTGACCCTCGAAGACTTCTTCCACATCTTCCACTACGAGGAAGACGAGCGCTTCGACGACTACCGCGGGGTGACCGCGGGCACGATCGACGTCGCCTACACCAAGGGCTACCCGGATGATGGGCCGAACGGGACGATGGTCGCGGACATCGACCTCACCCTCCCCACCGCCGAGCTCTCCGGCTTCGCCTTCGACGACGGGCAGATCCGTGCCCACTGGGACTGGTTCGACTGGCCCGAGGGAACCCTCGGCGGACGCCTAACCCTCGAGCACGCCCATTTCGGCAAGGGGCGGGGGACCCTGGCCGTCGCCGGAACGATGGACCGGGGCCGCCTCGATCTGACCGCAGCCGCGGACCGCCTGGCCCTCTCGGAGCTCGAGGGGGTGGGCACGCGGGTCGCTGGGCTCGAGGGCCTCCTCGGACTGCAGGCGGAGATCGGCGGCACCCTCGGTGTGCCCCGGGCCCACGTCGACGCCCAGCTGACCGCCGTCACCTATCGGGGAGAGCACCTCGGGGACGGCCGGCTCTACGTGCGGCTGACGGACAAGGAAGACCCATGGATCGCCGACGCCCCGCCGGCGGACGAG
>DAPKRP010000189.1:0-3606 GCA_031800515.1 Polyangiaceae bacterium LLY-WYZ-14_1
GCACCGCATCGAGTGGCTCATCGACGCCCTGCTGCACCCGGAAGAGGAGATGCGGGGGGCCGCCGGGGAAGAGTTGCAGCAGCTCACCCAGCAGTACCTCGGATACCACCCGAGCCTCCCCCGGCGGGACCGGGAGATCGCCCACCGGAAGTACCGGAGCTGGTGGGAGCAGGAAGGTCGGATCCGCCATCCCGGGGGGTGACCGTCGGGCGCCGGCGACCACATCGTCGTCGAGTGGCCGCGGAGGCATACCGGGACCGGGACATCGACTGCCGCGTCTACACCTACAAGGACGGGATGCTCTCCCGGCTGGGGCACGACCTCGCCCTTCGGGTCACCCGGGGGGAGCTTCGGCTCGACCGGCAGGCGGGGGAGGTCTCGGCGACCTTCGACCCTTCGAGCCTTAAGGTGCTCGGCGCGGTGCGGGACGGTGAGGTCGACGCGTCGGTGCTGTCGGCCCTGGACCGGAAGCTCATCGAGCGGGCGACCCGGAAGGACGTCCTCGAGGCCCGCCGCTTTCCCGAGGTGTCGTTTCGCTCGGTCCGGGTCGAGGGAAGGGGAGAGGGGCGCTTCCGGATCGAGGGCGAGCTCACCCTCCACGGGCGGACCCATCCGCTGCGCCTCGATGCCGAGGGAAAGGCCGGTCGCCTCGAGGCGGAGGCGATGATCCACCAGCCGGACTTCGGGATCACCCCCTACCGGGCGGCCCTCGGCGGGCTTCGGGTGCGCCCGGAGGTGCGGGTCGTGGTGACCGTCCCCGTCGCTGACCGCGCCTGACCTCCCGGCCGGCGACGGGCCCCGGAGCTCGGGCTCAGACCAGAAGGTCGTGGCATCTCAGACCAGAAGGTGGTGGCGGCGGACCTTGTCGAGGAAGGTCGTCCGCTTCAGGCCAAGGAGCCGGGCCGCCGCGCTCTTGTTGCCGCCGGTCTTCTCGAGGGCGCGCTCGAGCAGCCGTCGTTCCACCGCCGCGTAGGTGCCGTCGAGGGGATCCGGGGCCCCGACGATGTCGAGCTCCGGCTCCGGCATCGTCGACCCGTCCGGCGCCTCGGCCTCCGGAGGCGGGGTCGGCGCCTCCTGCAGCAGCTGGGGATCCCGCGAGGGCACGCTGCCGAGCTCGGCCAGGGCCTCGAGGTTCCGCCGCGTCACCGTCCGTCCCTCGGCGGCGAGGGCCGCCCGGTCGAGCACGGACTGGAGCTCCGCCAGATTGCCCGGCCAGGGGTGAGCCCGCAGGAGCGCCAGGGCGTCGTCGTCGATCCCGAGGGCGGGCCGCCCGAGCACGCGACAGGCCCGGTCGAGGGCGAGGAAGGCCAGGGACCGGAGGTCGTCCGTTCGCTCCCGGAGCGGGGGGACCCGAAGCCGCAGGGGGGCGAGCCGCTGGGCGAGCTCTTCGTCCACCGCTTCCGCCTCCCGCAGGGCATCCAGGTTCCGGCGCCCCGTGCAGAGGAGCCGGACGTCGACCTAGTAGGTGCCCGGTCCGCCGACCCAGCGCGCCCGGCGGTCGGCGACCGCCGTCGCGAGCTCCCCCTGCACCTCGAGGGGCAGGGCCGGCACGTCCCGCAGCAACAGGGTCCCCTGGCGGGCGAGCTCGAGCCAGCCGCTCCGCACGCCTGCCTCGCCGAAGAGCGCCACCGCCGCCGCCTCCGGGGCCACGGCGGCGCAGTCGGCGATGACCAGCCCATGGGCTCGGCGGGGGCTCGCCCGGTGGATCGCCTGGGCGACCCGGTCTAGGCCGACGCCGGACTCGGCTTCCAGGTAGACCGGCGCGTCGAGGCGGGCGAGCTCGTCGATGCGGGCGGCGACCTCTCGCATCGCCGGGCTGTAGGCGACGAGGGGCCCCGGGACCTCGCCCTGGGCATGCCCCGCTTTGAGCGCCCGGGTGTCCTCGAGGAGCTTCTCCCGTTCTTCGAGAAGCAGCTCCACCCGCTCTTCGAAGCGGTCTCGCTCGAGGAGCAGGGTGCCGGCGCGCTCCTGGGCCCGGGCCTCGGCGGCGAGGATGGTGGCGAGGCCGCTGATCCGTACCGCGACGGTCTCGAGCGCCCCGAGCTCTTCCAGGCTCGGTAGGCTTCGCCGGTGGCCCCGGGGGACGACGAGGCATCCCTCGAGCTCCGATTCGTGGACGCAGGGGACGACGACGAAGGCGTCCTGCACCCCCAACACCTCGATGACGGGCCGAAGGTCCGGGCGGCGCACCGCCAGGGGCTCGACCTCGTCCCGGATCAGGATCTCCGTCGGCCGCGCGCCGAGGTACCCGGACAGGGCAGAGGGCATCGGCTGGGGACGGATCCGGGCGTAGCCCGCCTTGTCCACCCGGATCTCCCGGGCCGGGTTGGCCAGGAAGAGGAGGGGCTCGGCGTCGAGGTCGCGGCTCGCCCGGCGAAGCGGTGGCAGCACCGCCTCGGCGAGCTCTTCCAGGGAGCGGACGTGGTCCAGGGAGGCGAGGGCCGCCTGGGTCGCCTCGAGGAGCCGGCCCCGGGCCGGGGCGAGCACCCAGGCGACCACCGGAGCCAGGGCCCGCTGGACGAGGACCGCGCCGAGGAGCAGGGCGGCGACGGCGACGGCCAAGCTCCGGGGCTCCGTCGGCACCACCTCTGGGCGGAGGGCGACGGCGGCGCTCACCAGGGCCAGGGTGAACGTGCCCGTGGTGAGCTGTCGGGTGGCCCGACCCGCGGCGTAGCGCCGGCGGGGGTCGACCATCGCGAGGTGGCCGGCGACGGTGGTGACCGCGGCGACGCCGAGGAGCCCGGCGACCCAGGGGCTCTCACCGGTGACGGCGTTGCTCCCGATGAGCCCGGCGGCGACGGAGCCCCCGAGGCTCGCCGGCAGGAGCCCGAGAAGCGCCCAGGCGTTGGCGGCCAGTGCCCCGGCGCCGCTCCCGAGGCGGGGCCGGGCGGTTCGAAGCATCTGGGAACCCACCACCGCGACCAGGGCGAAGGCGGCGGGCACCGACTCCCAGGCGGCGGGGACGAGCAGCGGGTCCTCCCGCCCCGGGAGCGGGATCGGAGGCAGCACGGCGACCATCCCGGAGGCCCCGGCGGCCGCCGCGACCAGCGCCAGCGCGCCCCGGACCAGGCGTCCCCGAAAGACCGCGGGGGCATCCGGGACGGAGAGGGCCAGGTCGAGGACGACGCCTCCGACCGTCGCCGCCCCGAGGACCACGCCGAGCTGCCGGGGCAGGGACGGGACCTCCGGGGCGAACAGGCCCAGGAGGGCGACACCGGTGCCGATCCCGAGGGCGCCCACCCGACGCACCCCGACCAGCTCGCCGCCCCGGGGGGCGACGTAGCTCACCGCCGAGAGCACCAGCGCCAGGACTCCGATCACCACGTCCCAGGGCCGGAGGGCCGCCTCGTTCGTCGAGGCGACGTCGGCGACCAGATAGAGGACCGCGGCGGGCCCGAGGAGCGGCAGGGTACGGCTCTGGTTCACGGAGAACCCGGCGGGGAAAGCGCGGCAGGGTAGCAGCCTCCCGCGGGATGCACGCCACCACCGGCGGGAGCCCGCTCGCGACCAGCCGGTTCGGCCGCCACGAAACCGTCACCCGATGGGCCTTGCAGTCCACCGGGGGGGGAGGGGGTAATATCAGGACTCCCATAACGCGGCTAGCCG
>DAPKRP010000190.1:0-2536 GCA_031800515.1 Polyangiaceae bacterium LLY-WYZ-14_1
CATCGTCTCGTCCCAGATCACCTGGGCCGCATAGAAGTTCTCGAACGCGAGGCCGCCGTGGGGGCCGACGTGCTCGGCCCACACCAGGCGGACGCGGGCGCGGTGGGCGACGTCGTCGAGGTCCAGCTCGGGGAGCTCCGCCTCGAGCTCGGGATCGAGGCCCTCCGGCCCTTCGCGCGCGACGGCGCGGGTGATCTCCCGCCGCGCGTTCAGGGCCACGAGGGGCATCCCGGCCTGGGCGGCATGGCGGAGGATCGGGCGATAGAGCCGAAAATCGTAGCCCCAGCGCTTCGTCCACTCGGTGCCGGCGAGGAGCGCGTCCTCGTCCCCGTCGATCGCGTACGCGTCGAGCGCGGCTTGGAACGGCCGCTGGACCATCTCGAGCCCGACCGCGGCGGGCCCGAGGGCGCCGACCCGGTCGATCACCTCGAGCTGGACCTGGTGATGGGCGGGCCGATCGTGCTTCTCGCCCACGTAGATCACTTGGGCCTGGGCCAGGCGTCGCACGAGGGCGCGCTGGTCCAGCCTCCGCCCGGTGCGCCCGTCGAGGAGGATGTAGGGACGCTTCCACGCCTCGGCCATCGGACCGGGCGCGTCGAGCGACGGGCGATCCTCGTCGACCGGGGGATGACCAGGGGGCAGCTCGCCGCCGTCGCCCCGCACCGGGGGATGGCCGGGAGGCAGCCCGCCGCCGTTCCCCCGCACCGGGGGATGGCCCGGAGGGAGCTCGCCTCGGCCGCGAACCGGGGGGTGGCCGGGTGGAAGCGCTCGCTCCGGCGTCGAGGGATGCCCAGGTGGGAGGTCGGTCCGGCGCTCGGCGAGGGCGGCGGAGTCGGAGCGCCCGGCTGCGTCCGGCCCCCGGGGACCGGATCCGTTCCCCCCGGCGGCGGCGCAGGAGGGCGTCGCCGCGGCGAGGGCGAAGAGCAGGGCGCGCGAGCAGGTCATGGCGCCGACCGTCGCACCGGCGAGCCGGCCCGTCATCGAAGGGCCGACCCCGGACCCTTCGACCGCTCGTCGGGCCGGCGGCGGCGTAGACGCGGGACGAGGACGAGCGCCCCGGCCAGGACCCCGATGATGACGCCCGGGCCCCCGGACGGCGCCGGGGCGCAGACGCAGCCGCCGGTCACGTCCTCGGCCTCCGCCCCGGCGCTCCCGCCGACGTCACGGGCCGGGACACCGGCGTCGCCGATTCCCGCGTCCGGAGCCCCGACCTCGGGCGAGCCCCCGGTACCGCCGTCGGGGGGGGCGGCGTCGGCGCCGCCCGAGTCTTCCGGGCCGAGGTCGGGCATGCCCGCGTCCGGGGGGCGTCCGGTCATCGGCGCTCCCTGAGCGATCCAGTCGCGGACCAGCGCCTGCTCGGCCGGATCCATCGGGTCGCCCTGGCGCATGCGGTTGCCGACCTGCGGGTTGTCGCAGCGGATCTTCTCCAGGAGGTAGCTCTCTTCGGGGCGGCCGGGCGCGACCAGGTCGAGACCGGGGACCTGGGTCGAGGCGACGTTCACGAGCGCGGCGTACGAGTTCGCGGGGGTCAGGTCGAGACCGCCGCCGTTGGCGGAGTTGGGCTTGTGGCACCCGGTACAGGCGAAGCTCCAGAGGGGTTGGATCTGGGTCGCGTAATCGACGTTCGGGGTCTCGGGGAGGGCGGAGAGATCGTCGCAAGCGGCGCCGCCCGACTGAAGACCCACCGTGATGTCCTGGTCGGCGGCCTCGCCTGGGGTCACGGGGAAGTCGAGGAGAGTGGAGAGATAGTCGCTGCCCCCGGTATCGCCGACGACGTCGAGATAGTATCGCCCCCCGTCGCGCACCGGGATGTAGTAGAGGCCGAGGGGGTCCGAGACCACCCGGTGGAGGACGCCGGTGGCGGGGAAGCCGGAACCCGGCAGATAATCCCGGCCGGTCGCGACGGGGTAGAGGGTCGCGATGTCGGACCGCGCGACCCCGATGTCGACCGCCGCGGGCTCCATCCGGGTGTCCGTCACCCGGCCCCGGATCGCGGTGCCAGAAGGGGCGAAGGTGAGGGTCTGGGTGTGCTGGGTGGCGCCGGGGACGACCTCGAACCCGATCCGCTCGACGGCGAGGCCCGGCCGGGTCTCGCCCACGCTCGCTACCACCCCGGTCCCGGTCAGCTCCACCGCCACCGTCGCCTCGATTTCGCCCCCGGCGACCGCGATCCCGTTCGCGTCGGGCCCGAGGCCGTCGACGAACGGGAGCGGCGTGGTGCCGTCGGCCTGGTAGAGCCGGAGCTCGACCTCGCCCCCGAGCCGGCGCCCGTCGAGGAAGCCGCCGTCGAGGACCTCGCCGTCGAGGGTGAGGGCGAGCCCCGCGACCACGGTCACGGTGGAGGCGGCGGAGTCGGTGAGGCCGTCGTCGTCGGTGACCTGGAGGGTCACGGTGTAGACCCCGGGGCTCCCGTAGGTGTGGGTCGGGTTGGTCGCGGAGGCGCCGCTCCCGTCGCCGAAGTCCCAGCTCCGGGTCTGGATCGCGCCGTCGGGATCGGAGGACGTGTCGGTGAAGTCGATGGTCAGGGGGGCCGGCC
>DAPKRP010000191.1:0-6621 GCA_031800515.1 Polyangiaceae bacterium LLY-WYZ-14_1
ACCCTTGATATACCGTAGGGCACCCCGCGGGCCTCGCCCCCGACGGCTCCCCCCAGCCGCCGGGAGGCGCCCACCCTCTCGGCACGGACGCCCTCGGCCGCGATTTCCTCTCGCGCCTACTTCACGGGGGGCGCACGTCGCTCCTGGTAGCGGTCGTCGCCACCACCATCTCCCTGGCGGTCGGGACCCTGGTGGGGGTCGCCTCCGGCTACCTCGGCGGCGTCGTCGACGCGGTGGCGATGCGCCTCGTCGACGCCCTTCTGGCGCTGCCGTTCCTGCTCATCGCCATCGTCACCCGACGCGCCGTGGCCGACCCCGGCATCGTCATCCTGTGCCTGCTTCTCGGACTGCTGTCCTGGACGACCCTGGCTCGGGTGGTGCGGGCGCGCGCGATGGAAGTCCGGGGGCTCGGCTACGTCCTGGCGGCGCGCGCCCTCGGCGCCGGGGAGGCGTCGATCGTCTGGACCCACGTCTTGCCGAACGTCGCGGGCACCATCCTCGTCCTCGGGACCACCCTCGTCGCTCGGATGGTGCTGTTCGAGTCGGCGATGTCCTTTCTCGGGTTGGGGGTGCAACCCCCGCAGGCGAGCTGGGGCGGGATGGTCGCCGAAGGCCTCGGCATGTTGGCCCGCACGCCGCGCCTCGTGCTGGTGCCCGGGGGGCTCATCGTCGCCGCCGTCTTCGGGTTCAGCCTCCTCGGGGAGGCTCTGCGGGATGTGCTCGAGCCGAGCCGATGACCGCCCCCCGCCGAAGGCACGGGACGGCGTCCACCGGCCCACTCCTCCTATGACCTCCCGCATCGCCCCCATCGGCCTCGCCCTCCTGGCCCCCTTGGCGGCCTTCCTGTCCTGCCAGGCCCTCGCGCCACCGGCGCCCCTCGGCCCGCGCTTCGCCGGGGCGGGTGCGACGCGTCCGGTGTCCGGTGGGGTCCTCCGCATCCACCACGAGTCGGACCTCCGCAGCCTCGACCCCGCCACCGGATTCGACGAGATCTCCGGCGTCGCCGTCCGCCTTCTGTTCGACCCCTTGATCACCTACGACGAGGATGGTGGCCTCGTGCCGGCGCTCCTCCGGGAGCTGCCCGAGGCGTCCGAGGACGGTCGCCGCTTCATCCTCCGGCTGCGAGGCGACCGCCGCTTTCACGACGGGAGCCGGATCGACGCCGAAGACGTCCGGTTTTCCCTCGAGCGAGTCCGGGACCCGGCGATCAACTCCCCCTACGCGAGCTACCTGGAAGGGGTCTCGCAGATCCGGGTTCTCGATCCCCGAACCGTCGAGATTCGCCTCCACCGCCCGGACCACGCCTTCCCCTTCGTCCTCGCCATGGACTTCGCCCGCCCGATTCCCCGGGAGCACTATGAAGACGGCGACGCGCGTCGCTTCGCGCCGGTGGGAAGCGGGCCCTATCGCCTCCACGTCTACGAGCGGGACCTCCGGGTCGTCCTGGAGCGGTGGAACGGGCATCCAAAGCCCGCCTATCCGGATCGCCTGGTCTACGAGTTGAACCTCCAGCGGGAGCCGGCGTTTCTGCGCTTCCGGGGAGGCGAGATCGAGCACACCCATCGGCAGAGCAAGGCGGACTACCTCTTGCTGAAGCAGGCCAAGTCCTGGGGCCCGACCCACCAGGTCTATCCGACGGGGGAGCTCTGGGGTCTCGAGATGAACTGCGAGATCCCCCCCTTCGACGACGTCCACGTCCGCCGGGCGGTGGCCTTTGCGATCGATCGGGAACGTTGGGCCCGCGCCCGCCATCATCTCATCGCCCCCCTGGGTCAACCCCTCCCCCGGAACATGCCGGGGCACGATGCCGACCTTCCCCACCGGCAGACCTTCGACCTCGAACGGGCGCGCCAGGAGCTCGCGGCGGCGGGCCACCCGGAGGGCCTTCCCGAGCCCGTCGACCTCTGGGTCGGCCAGGGGGACGTCGCCAAAGCCTACGCAGAGCTCGCCCAGGCGGACCTCGCCGCCATCGGCATCGACGTCCGGGTCAAGCAGGTCGCCTTCAGCGTCTATCTCGACCAGACCCGTCGTCGCGGCGCCGTGGCCTTCTTTCTCGGCGGATGGACACCGGACTATCCACACCCGTCGACCTTCCTCGACGCCTTGTTCCACTCCCGGGCCATCGCCGACGTCGGCGCGATCAACAAGGCCTTCTACGCGAACCCCGATGTCGACCGCCTTCTCGACGAGGCCCGGCAGGAACGCGACCCGCAGGCGCAACGCGTCCTCTACCGCCGAGCGGCCAGCCTCGTCGCCCGGGACGCCCCCTGGGCCTTCGTCTTCGAGAACCGCCGCTCCGAGGCCTGGCAGCCCTACCTCCGCGGGTACCGCCCGCACCCCATCCACCTGATGTCCTTCCGGGACGCCTGGCTCGACCTCCCCCGGCATCGGACCGACGGCCTCGCCGACCCGGTCTCCGGCCTCGGCGGGGCCATCGGGGGACGCCCCTGGTGGGCGGCGGCGCGCCCGCGCCCAGGACCCGTGCCGGATTTCCTCATCGGGAGCCGACGATGAAGAACGACCGGCTCCTTCCCCAGCTGGTCCGGCGCCTGGCCAGCGCCCTCCTGGTCACCTGGTTGGCGATCAGCGGCGTCTTTCTCTTGGTGCACGGCGTCGGGGACCCGGCGGTCGCCACCCTCGGCGGGAAGGCGAGCCCGGCGGATCTCGCCGCCTTCCGTGAGCGCCATGGGCTCGACCAGCCGTTGTGGAAACAATACGGCCAGTACCTCGGAGGCCTCCTGCAGGGGGACCTCGGCAGCTCCTACCGGGACGGGCGACCGGTGACCGAGGTGATCGGCCAACGTCTCCCCCGAACCTTGCTCCTCGGCGGCCTCGCGGTCGTCTTCGAGCTGGGTATCGGACTCGGCCTCGGCGTCCTGGCCGCGCTCTGGAAGGGCCGCTGGCCCGACCACCTGGCGATGGGCTTGGCCTACCTCGGCGTCAGCCTCCCCACCTTCGTGACCGGGCTGATCTTGCTCTACTGGGTAGGGTTCCGCTTCGGCGCCCTGCCCCTCGGGGGATACGGGGTCGGGCTCGCCGACCAGCTCCGGCACGCGGTGCTGCCGGCGCTGACCCTCGCCGTGTTCGGGGCGGCTACCTATGCTCGGCTCATCCGCGGGGAGCTTCTCGACGTGCTCGGTCGGGACCACGTGCGCTTCGCCCAGGCCCGGGGTCTCGGCGCATCCCGCATCGTCCTAGTCCACGGCCTACGGCCGGCGCTGCTTCCCATCGTCGCGCTGGTCGGGCTGCAGATGGGGGCCTTGGTCTCCGGCGCGATCATCACGGAGCAGGTCTTCGCCTGGCCTGGTATGGGCCGACTGGCCTACGAATCCCTTCACACCCTGGACCTACCCATCGTGCTGGGCATCGTCGTCGTCTCGGCGTTGGTCGTGCAGGGGGGAAACCTCGTCGCGGACCTGTCCCTGGGCGCCCTCGACCCCCGGCTCAGACGCACCTAGTGCCCTGCCCGGAAGTTCGGTCCGGGAACCCGACGAGGACCGGGCGCCGCTCGCAAGGCGCGGCGACGAGGAAGGGCTGAACGCCCTTTCGAGGAGGCGCGAGCGGCGTTCGGGACCGGCGCAAACCCGGTTCGAACTTCCGGGCAGGGGTACTAGACGCAGCGGCCTCCGGAGCAGACCTCGTCGTCGTCGCAGACGGTTCCGCAGGCGCCGCAGTTGCTTTCATCGGCCCGGATGTTGACGCATTCGTCCCCGCACAGCCGCACGCCGAACCCGGCGCACGAGCACTCGGAGAGGATACATCGCTCCGCGCCCTCGCAGACGATCCCGCATCCGCCGCAGTTGTTGACGTCGAAGGTCGTGATGACGCAATCGTCCCCGCACCGCGTCTGCGCCGGGAAGGGGCAATCGCAGGCACCACCGTCGCAGGTGAGGTCGCCGGTACAGCTGCGGTCGCAGGCACCACAGTGGATGTCGCTCGTCGTGATGTCGACGCAGCGGTCGTCGCAGATGATGAGGTCGGCCGGGCAGGCGCAGTCCCCATCCACGCAGGCGATGCCCGATGGGCAGGCTTCGCCACAGGCGCCGCAGTTCTCCGGGTCCGTGTCCGTATCGACGCAGACGCCGCCGCATCGCGTCTCGCCGCGCGGGCATCGTCCCCGGCGACATTCGCCTCCGAGGCAGGATTCGCCGACGCCGCAGACCACGTCGCATCCACCGCAGTTGTCTTCGTCGGAGGTCGTGTCGACGCAGACCCGTTCGCAGTCCGTCAGGCCCGGCGGACAGACGAAGCGACAGGTGGCGTCGGTGCAGACCTCGTCGTCGCCGCAGGTCCTTCCGCAGGCGCCGCAGTTCTCTTCGTCCGTCGTGAGGTCGACGCATCCGGCGACGCCGCACTCCGTTTCCCCCGGGTCGCAGATCCGTTCGCAGGCACCGGCGCGGCAGGCTTCACCGGACTCGCACGCCACGCCGCAGGCGCCGCAGTTTTCCTCGTCCACGCGGGTGTCGACGCATCGGCCGTCGCAACGCGTCAATCGCCCCGGGCAGGCCGCATCGACGCACCGGAAGTCGGAACAGACCTGCCCGGAACCGCACCGGTTACCGCAGGCGCCGCAGTTCGAGGGGTCGTCCCGCAGGTCGCGGCAACCGTCGCCGCAGAGCGCTTCCCCAGGAGCGCAGAGCCGGCGGCAACGGCCATCGCTGCAGGATTGACCGGGCGCGCATCGGACACCGCAGAGACCGCAGTTGAAGAAGTCGCTCTCGACGTCGACGCAGCCGCCCCCGCAGTCCACGAGCCCGCGCTCGCAATCGCGCTCGCAGCGTCCGCCGCTGCAGACCTCCCCGGCGTCGACCTCGCAGACGACGCCGCAGGCGCCGCAGTTGGTCCCATCCGAGTCCAAGTCGACGCACCGGGTGCCGCACCGGGTCTCGTCGGGCCCGCATTCGACGACGCAAGCGCCGAGACGGCAGATGCTGTCCGCCGGACAGCTGACGCCACACCCGCCGCAGTTGCTCCCATCGGAGAGCAGGTCGACGCAGTCGCCGTCGCAGTCGACCCGGGGCGCCGTGCAGGTCGACTCGCAGCGGCCGCTTTCGCACACCTCTTCGCCGCCGCAGGAACGACCGCACTCTCCGCAGTTCGACGCGTCCGAGGCGACATCGACGCACCGGCCGTCGCAGGCCGTCAGGGGAAGGGGGCAAAGGAGGCTGCAGCGGCCGAGGGCGCAGAGCTCGTCGTCGTCGCAGGCGAGGCCACAGCCGCCGCAGTTGTCCGGGTCGGACCGAAGGTCGGCGCACTCGCCGTCGCACAGGGTGTCCCCGGGAGGACAGAAAGGAACGCACACGCCTTCCTCGCAGGCATCCGGAGAGGGGCAGATCTCGTTGCAGGCGCCGCAGTGGAGCGGGCTGGTCTCGAGGTCCACGCACGCGCCGTCGCAATCGGTCCGATCCGGGGGGCAGGACGCGGCACAGGCGCCCAAGGCGCAGACCGGCTCGTCGCCACCGCACGCCACGCCGCACTCGCCGCAGTTGGCCGGATCGCTCTCCGGGTCGACGCACGCCCCATCGCAGCGGACGAGCCCCGGGCTGCACCGGTCGTCGTCGTCGTCGTCATCATCGTCGTCGTCGTCGCCGACGGGACCGGCGTCTTCGCGCGGGGGGGGCGGCGGGTCGGCGGACAGCAGGCTGCGCCCGCATCCGCCGAGGAACCCGGTCAACGCCACCAGGACCAACAGCCATGGTCCGAGACGGGTCGGCCTCGGCCCCGCGGGACCGGAAGCTCCTCCGAGGTCCCCGGCCCGGTCGGGCGGTCTCGGGCCATCGGGTCCTACGCAAGCAAGCAACGCCGTCATCGCGGGGCTGATTCTGCCTCATTTCCCCGGAAGAGGACCACACGGGGTTCCCCGACCCTCCGGGAGGCGCCGGGAACGCTGCGTCAGCGGCGTCGGGGGCGGACGGGAAAGACGCGGCCCTCGGTACGGTCCTCCGCCGGGAGCACCTCGAGGAAGTCCAGATTGATCGTCTTCCTCCGCCCGCTCGGGAGGCGGATGATCAGGCCTCCCTGGCTGTCCTCTCCATCGACCCGGCACAGTCCGAACTGCCGGTGGTCGAGATAGTCCCCCCGCTCCGGGAAGGGCTCGTCGAGGATGTCTTCGCCGGCGGCGGTCGGGCGTCGTTCGGGAATGGGGTCCGGTCGCACCGCAACCGGCACCGAAGGCGCCTTCCCACCGCTCTTTCGCCCTCCCCCCGGACCACCGGCCCTCCCTCGGGCACGGGTCGGTGCGGCCGGCGCCCGGGATTCCTCCTCTGCCGCCTGAGAGATCGCGGCGACCTGCGCCCAGGCCCCCGCCGCCGGCCTGCCCGGTTCCGCGGTCTCCGCGTCCTCGCCCCTCCCCCGCGGCGGCGACGCTGCCCCCGGCGGCTGGGGACCTCCGCCCCGTAGATTCCCCGGAGCCCGTCTTGCGGCACCGCCCAGGGCGAGGGGCACCTCGTCGAGGTCTTCGAGCACCTCGATCTCGAACCGAGCGCCCCCCACGACCTCCGCGGCGACCATCTCGCCGCCCACGAGGTCCGCTCCCCGGTCCGTCTCCCTTCCGAGCAGCACGGAGAGAAAGAGCTCTGGTGCCGCCTCCCCCCCGCCGCCCTGGGCCGCCTGGAAATGCCC
>DAPKRP010000192.1:0-3978 GCA_031800515.1 Polyangiaceae bacterium LLY-WYZ-14_1
GCGAGCCCGGGGCCGGCCCGCCGGCGGCGAGCTCCGACGGCGGCGAGCGCACCCCGGCGGCGTCCACCGTGGGCGCCGGGCGGGGCCGAGCCCCTCCGTCACCGTGGGCGCAGGCGGGCATCGTCCCGGTGGCGACGACGACAGCGACGGCAACCGCCGCGGCGGTCCACCGGGGCGCATTCCGAAGCAGACGAGGCACTCTCCAGGCTAGTACCCCTGCTCGGAAGTTCGAACCGGGTTTGCGCCGGTCGGGTTTGCGCCGGTCCCGAAGGCCGCTCGCGGTCGCCTGGACCGGGGGCCGTCCGCGGCCCCAGAACAGATGGATGCAGGCCTTTGGCGAGGCGACCCGCGCATGGTTCCAGGCCTCCTTCGAGGGGGCGACGCCGGTCCAGGAACAGGGCTGGGCGGCCATCGCCCGCCGGGAGCACGCGCTTCTCCTCGCCCCCACCGGGAGCGGCAAGACGCTGGCGGCCTTCCTCTGGGCCATCGACCGGCTGACCCGACTGCCGGAAGACGCCGAGCCCGGCGTGCGGGTGGTCTACGTCTCGCCCCTCAAGGCCCTGGTCTACGACGTGGAGCGGAACCTCCGGGCGCCCCTTCGGGGCATCGAGGTCGCCGCCCGGCGGCTCGGCCTGCCCCTCCGGATGCCCCGGGTCGCCGTGCGCACTGGGGACACCTCGCAGAAGGAACGCCGGGACCAGGCCAAGCACCCGGCGGAGATCTTGGTGACCACTCCGGAAAGCCTCTACCTGGTGCTCGGGGCGGCCCAGCGGGAGACGCTGCGCACCGTCGAAACGGTGATCGTCGACGAGGTCCACGCCCTGGCGCCCACCAAGCGGGGCGCCCACCTCGGGTTGTCCCTGGAACGGCTCGCTCAGCTGACGCAGGGGGTGGACGGGGACGGGCCCGACCCCCAGCGCATCGGGCTGTCGGCGACGGCGCGACCGGTGGAGGAGGTCGCGCGCTATCTGGGCGGGCACCGCGGCGTGTCGATCGTCGACACCGCCCGGGCGCCCCAGCTGGATCTCCGGATCGTGGTTCCGGTCGCGGACATGACCCGGCCCGAGCTCGAGCTCCCGCCGGAGGGCGAGCCGCCGGCGGACGAGTCCGCCGACGCCGGTGCCGTCGACGGCGCCGAGGATGTGGCCGCCGACGGCGAGGTCGTCATCGGGGACGACGGGGACGGCGACGACTGGGCCATCCCGGGGGGCGGTTCCTTGTTGTTCACCGAGGACGACCTGGACGTCCCGGCGAGCGCCCAGCAGAAGGGGCTCTGGCCGACGATCTATCCCCGACTGCTCGAGCTCATCCGGGCCCACCGGACCACCATCGTCTTCGTCAACTCCCGGGGGCTCTGCGAACGGCTGACCCAGCATCTGAACGAGCTCGCCGACCCGACGCCCGACCCGGAGGACGACGACGCGGAG
This sequence comes from Polyangiaceae bacterium LLY-WYZ-14_1, assembly GCA_031800515.1. Taxonomy (GTDB): domain Bacteria; phylum Myxococcota_A; class Polyangia; order Polyangiales; family DAPKRP01; genus DAPKRP01. Next base: position 1,428 of record DAPKRP010000192.1, read on the forward strand.
CATGGGGAGGCGGCGGAGGTGGACGGCGGGGAACGGCCCCCGCCCCTGGTCCGCTCCCACCATGGGTCCCTCTCCCACGAGGAACGGCGCGTCGTCGAAGAGCAGCTCAAGGCGGGGGAGATCCGAGCCATCGTGGCGACGAGCTCCCTCGAGCTCGGCATCGACATGGGCACCGTCGACCTGGTGGTGCTGGTCGAGTCCCCGGGCAGCGTGGCGAGCGGGCTTCAGCGCATCGGCCGAGCGGGCCACGGCGTGGGGCAGGTGTCCATCGGGCGCCTCTTCCCGAAGCACCGAGGGGACCTGCTCGAGACGACGGTGGTCGCCCAGCGGATGACGGAAGGCGCCATCGAAGCGCTGCGGGTTCCGGACAACCCCCTCGACGTGCTCGCCCAGCAGGTGGTGGCGATGTGCGGGCTCGAGCCCTGGCCCGTCGACCAGGTGGAACGGGTCGTCCGCCGGGCGGCGAGCTTCCGGGAGCTGCCGAAGGACGCCTTCATCGGCGTGCTCGACATGCTGAGCGGCAAGTATCCGTCGAGCTCCTTCGCCGACCTCCGGCCCCGGCTCGTCTGGGACCGGGAGCGGGACGTGCTGACCGCCCGCCGGGGCGCCCGCATGCTCGCCGCCACCAACGGCGGCACCATCCCGGACCGGGGCAGCTTCGGGGTCTATCTGGGCGCCGACGGACCCCGGGTCGGCGAGCTCGACGAGGAGATGGTCCACGAGACCGTCTCCGGGGCGACCTTCGTGCTCGGGGCGAGCACCTGGCGGGTCGAGGAGATCACGAGGGACCGGGTGATCGTCTCCCCGGCCCCGGGGGAGCCCGGGCGGCTGCCCTTCTGGCGGGGGGAAGGACCCGGGCGACCCATCGAGCTCGGCCGGGCCCTCGGCGCCTTCACCCGGGAGCTCGACCGGCACACCCGGAGCGACCCGGAGGCGGCCCAGGGCTGGCTCCGGGAGCACTACGCCCTCGACGCCTTCGCCGCGAAGAACCTCGTCGATTTTCTGGCGGACCAGCGGGAGGCGACGGGGACGGTGCCGACGGACCAGTCGATCGTCCTCGAGCGGTTCCGGGACGAGCTCGGGGACTGGCGGGTCGCGATCCTCTCCCCCTTCGGCGCCCGGGTGCACGCCCCCTGGGCCCTGGCGGTGGAGGCCCACCTGTCGAAGCAGATGGGGTTCGAGATCCAGGCGATGTGGAGCGACGACGGGATCGTCCTGCGCTTCGCCGACGCCGACGAGCCGCCCACCCCGGACACCTTCCTGCCGGACCCGGAGGAGGTCGAGGACCTCCTGGTCGAGCAGCTCGCCGATTCGGCGCTCTTCGCGAGCCAGTTCCGGGAGAACGCCGGACGCGCCCTTCTGCTCCCCCGCCGCCGGCCGGGCAGCCGGACCCCCCTCTGGCAGCAGCGCCTCAAGGCGTCCCAGCTCCTGGCCGTCGCCCGCCAGTTCCCGTCCTTCCCGATCGTCATGGAGACCTACCGGTCCGTGCTGAAGGACGTCTTCGACCTGCCCGCCCTGGTCGAGCTGCTCCAGGCGATCCGACGCAAGGAGGTGCGCTTCGAAGACTGCGAGACGACGACCGCATCCCCCTTCGCCCGGTCCCTCGTCTTCGACTACGTCGCCGCCTACCTGTACGAGGGGGACTCCCCCCTCGCCGAGCGGCGCGCCCAGGCCCTCGCCCTCGACCGCAATCTCCTCCGGGAGCTCCTCGGCCAGGAAGAGCTCCGGGAGCTGCTCGACGGGGAGGTGATCGACGAGCTCGAGCACGAGCTCCAGCACCTCGACCCGGACTACCGGGCGCGGCACCCGGATGCCCTCCACGACCTGCTCCGCCGGGTCGGGGACCTCGACGACGACGAGGCGAAGGCCCGCTGCGAGCCGCCCCCGGGCGACGGGGACGTTACCGCCGGCGGCCCCCGGGACGACGAGCCCGCCGGCTCGGGGGGAGCCCTGGGAGAGGACACCTCGGACGTGGGCCATCGCACGGGGCGGGTGGTCGACGCCTGGCTCGACGAGCTCCTCGGCGCCCGCCGGGTCGTGCGAACCAAGATCGGCGGGGTGATGCGCTGGGTCGCCGTCGAGGACGTCGCCCTCTACCGGGACGCCCTCGGTGCGGTGATCCCCCCGGGGATCCCCGCCGCGTTCCTCGAGCCCCGGGAACGTCCCGTCGAAGAGCTCGTCCAGCGCTATGCCCGCACCCACGGCCCCTTCCGCCTCCGAGACCTGGCGGGTCGCTTCGGCCTCCCGGAGGACGCGGTCCGGGCGGTCCTCGAAGCCCTGGAGCAGCGAGACCAGATGGTGCAGGGGGACTTCCGCCCGGACGGCACCGAGCCCGAGTGGTGCGACCCGGAGGTGCTCCGCCGCATCAAGCGTCGCACCCTCGCCAAGCTCCGAGACGAGGTCGCCCCGGTCGAAAAGGAAGCCCTCTCCCGCTTCCTTCCCGCCTGGCACGGGCTCGGGGAGGACCGGGGGGGCATGGCGCGGCTCGAAGAGGCGCTGGTCCAGCTCGAGGGGATCCCCCTGCCCTGGTCCGAGATCGAGCGGACGATCC
>DAPKRP010000193.1:0-3304 GCA_031800515.1 Polyangiaceae bacterium LLY-WYZ-14_1
GGACCAGTCGGTGGGGCATCCGCACCAGGTGCTCGCGGTCGACGGAGCCATGGGCGATCCCCTCCCGGTGGAGGGCCCGGAGGGCCTCGGTGAGGGCCTCCCGGTCGCCCGGGTCGAGCGCCAGCCCGTCGGCGAGGCGGCGGCCCCCGGCCAGGCACTCCGCCCAGAGCTCCCCGGGGGCCGGACCGGCCAGGCCTTCCTCCGGGGAGTCGGGGCCGGCGGCGGGCTCCGCGTCCTCGAGGTCTGCCGCCGGGTCCGGCAGCAGCACGATGCCCTGGAGGCGCGGGTGGTCGACGCGGGCCCAGGCCGCCACCCAGCCCGGCAGCTCGCCGCCAACCGGCGGGGGCGCGCTCCCGGAGGGCAGCTCGTCACGGGCCGCCTCCTGCCCGTCCAGGGCGATCACCTCGAGGCTCCGCTGGAGCAACAGGTCCTCCACCCGGTCCCCGGGGAGGCGCCGATATCGGATCGCCGGGTCGGGCCCGGGCTCCGGGGCCAGGGAGCCGGGGGCATCCCGCTCGGCACCGCGGTCCCTCGCCGGCGGTGCTCGGTCCTCGTCGGCGGCGGGAAGCGCGTCCCAGGGCAGGGCCCGGAAGGCGGGCCGCACCTCGCCGGCGCTCACCGGCCGACGCCCCGGGTCCTTCGCCAGCAGTTGGACGACCAAGGCGTCGAAGGGCGCCGGGATCCCCGGGCGCCGTTCGGAAGGCCGGGGGGGCGGACGCTCGAGGTGCTGACTGAGGAAATCGGGCCCGGGAAAGGGCAGCTCCCCGGTGAGCATCTCGAACAGCACGACCCCGAAGGCATAGAGGTCCGTGGAGGCCCCGGGGGGCGGAGCGCCGGTGACCTGCTCCGGCGCCATGTAGGCGAAGGTCCCGAGGAGAGCGCCGGTGAGGGTCGCGCCGAGGTCGGTCAGATGGGCGACGCCGAAGTCCCCGAGCTTGACCTGGCCCGTCGCGCCGAAGAAGACGTTGGCCGGCTTCAGGTCCCGGTGGACGACGCCGCGTCGATGGGCCGCCTCGAGGGCGGCGAGGACCCCCTCCCCCACACGCTCGATGAGCGCGGGGGCGACGGGCCTTCCCGGCGCGAGCCGGTCGGCCAGGGTGCCCCCGGGCAGGTACTCGAGGACGAGGAAGGGCCCGGCAGGCTCGAAGCCGTGCACCGCGACCAGGTTCGGATGGTCGAGGCTCCCGGAGATCCGCGCCTCCCGGGCGAAGCGCGCATAGGCGTCCCGGCCGACGGCGCCCGCTGCGCCCACGGTCAGGAGCTTCACCGCCACCAGCCGGTCCAGCAGCACGTCCTTGGCCAGGACGACCCGCCCCGTCGTCCCGGCGCCGAGGGGGCCTTCGACCCGGTAGCGTCCGGCGAGCAACGCCCCCGGATCCTCGCCGCCGGGCCCCCGGGGCGGCGGCTCGGCCCCGGGTTTCCCCAGGTCTTCGGGGGGGACGACGGGGGCGGCGGCGAGGCCCCGGGGGTCCCCGAAGGACTCGGTCAGAAAGCCGGACACGTCCCCGGGGAGGGTCGGGTCCCCGCGCCGCAGCTCGGCGAGGGCCCGCGCCGCCGCGTGGGGAAGCCCGAGGGCGGCGAAGCAGGCGACCTGGAGCCGCCAGGCGGCCCCCTGCTCCGTCGGATGCCGGGCCGCCCGCTGGAGGGCCCGGATCGCGTCCTCCCAGCGTCGAAAGTGGGCGAGGACGCGGCCCAGGCGAAGGGCGACGGCCCCGTCGTCGGGCGCGGCGGCGAGGGCTTGCTCGAAGGCCAGCCCCGCCTCCCGGAGGCGGCCCTCGGCCTCGAAGAGGCGTCCGGCCTCGGCGGGCTCTCCGGCGTCGGCGTAGCGCCGAGCCGCCTCCTCGAGATCCCCCGCCGCCTCGTAGAGCCGCGCCGCGTCCCCGAGGCGCCCCTTGGCGAGGGCCGCCGCCGCGGCGCGACGGGCCTGGCTCGACGACGCGCGGGTGAAGCGGTCCAGCAGGGAAGAGGCGAGCCCCCGGTCCAGGGCACCCAGGGCGAGGCGGTAGGCCTCGTCGAGGGCCCCGTGCTCCACGGCGAGGGCGATCGCCGCTTCGTGGTCCCAGGCGTCGGCGAAGAGCTGGGCGGCGGTGAGCCAGTCCCCGAGGGCCTCGGCCCGGGCCGCCGCCTCCCGGTGTCGCCCCGCGGCCACGAGCTCGGCGACCCCCTCGTCCGACCTGGTTTCCCCTTCCCTAGTCGTCGGCTCCCGTCGGACGGCCATGGTCGTCGTCGTCCTCTCCGCCGTCTCGGCCAAAGGGTCGTTCCCCCCGGGCCCAGGCCTCGGCGTCCATTCGCTGTCCGTAGTCGGCGAGGATCCGCCGCGGTCGCTGGCGACGCCCGGGTCCGCTTCGGTCGACCCAGAAGTAGCTGTGCCGGCGGACGTCGACGTGGACGAAGCCGCTCGCCGGATAGAGACCGACCCCGACGAAGCCCTGCTTCCGGAAGAAGCGGGCGAGCTCCGCGTCCCGAACGCCGGGCAACACGATGTCCATCGCCCGCCCCTGGGAATGGCGACTGGTACGTCGGGTCGGACGGTAGCCGCTGATCACGTGGACGTAGGGGGCCTCGAAGTGAAGCACGGCCCGGTAGACCAGCTCGAGCAGCCGGGGATGGATCGGGGACCGGGAGCCGTCCTTCCGGTAGGCCAGCGCTTCCTCGGCCAGCTCGAGCTCGTCCGGATCGTCGAAGCGGGAGACCCCGGGGGTGATCTCGTTCCACGGGGGGATCGGCCCGCCGACGTGCCCGTCGACGCGCTCCATCATCGCTTCGACGAAGGCCGCTTCGGCGTCGGTCCATTCGGCGTCCTGGTCGAGGAGCGCCTCCACCCGCGCCCAGGGGTCGAGCTCGTCCGCGTCCCGGGCCGGCATCGCCGGCGCGCCGGCGGCGAGGCTCCCGGTCTCCCCGTCCCCCTCCTGGGCGCCCTGCTCTTCATCGAACTCGACCCCGTCGATGGCCGCCTCTTCGTCTTCGGCGAGACCGGAGGCCTGATCCTCCGGGTCTCCTCCGCCGTCTTCGGCGCCCTCGCCGGACCCTTCCGAGGGGTCCGACGGCGAGGAGGAGGCCGCCGCTTCCGCCTCTTCGGCGGCGAGCAGGGCCGCCAGGACCTCCGGGTCGTCGTCCCGGGGCCGTCCTCCGATGGGATAGAGCACCCGGCGGCGCCCGCTGGCCACGGGGATGAGCACGAGGGGCTTCGGCTCCGCTTCCCGAAAGGCTGCCCGGGCTCGGGGGGAGGGGGGCGCGTGCCAGCGCGCCCGCATGCGGCGATAGGCGGCGGTGACGCCGCCAGGGCGTCGACGACGCTGGGCCT
>DAPKRP010000194.1:0-1628 GCA_031800515.1 Polyangiaceae bacterium LLY-WYZ-14_1
GGCCGCCGCCCAGCGGATGATGGACATCACCCCGGAAGGCCCCGGGGACGGCGAGGAATGCGCCCTCCAGACCGTGTTTTTCGAGTTCGACTCCTACGAGCTCGACGAGCGGTCCCGCCGGGCGATCGCCGACGCGGTGACCTGCTTCCGGGAGCACGGCATGCCCGCCCGGCTCCATCTGACCGGAGCGGCGGATCCCCGAGGCACCGAGGAATACAACCTGCTTCTCGGGGAACGTCGGGCGCAGGCGGTGCGCCAGTACCTCGTTTCCCTGGGCGTCGACGAATCCCGCACCGCCGTCTCGACCGTCGGAGAGGAACTGGCCCAGGGCACCGACGAAGCCGGCTACGCCCGGGACCGGCAGGTCAGCGTCGAGGAGAACTGACCCCGTCTGAAGGGGACCGGAGCTCGGGACGACGAAAAAGGGGCCGCAGCACCCCGGTTCGCCGGCACCGGGGTGCTTTCGCCTCGCCCTCTCCGCTCCCGCGGTGCAGGCTGTGCGGGCCGTGCGGGACCCTGGGCGCATCGTGGTTGGTCGCAGCCGGGAATGCGACCTGGTCGTCGCGAATCCCTCGGTCTCCGGTCGCCATGCGCGGCTCCTGGTCGACCGGGGGGTGCTGCTGGTGGAAGACCTCGGCAGCGCCAACGGCACCTTCCTCGACGGGCGCCCGGTCGCCGGGCGGGAACCGGTGGCCCCGGGGCAGCGGCTCCAGCTGGGAGACGCCCTGGTGCCCTGGGATCACCCCGTGCTCGCCCGGCTGGTCCGCGCGTCCGACCAGTCCAGCCTCGCGGAGGGCACGACCCTGCCGGGTCGTCGGTTCATCTGCGGCGCCTGCGGGACCCGGGGCGTCATGCCGCCGGGCTTCGTCGGCGGGCCCCTCCGCTGCGGTGCCTGCCGGACCCGGTTGGTCGTCGGTCCGCCGCGCCGGTCCTGGTGGGGGCTCGCCGTCGCCTCTGCCGCGGTCGCGGGCATGCTGGCGTTGGCGGTCGTCGGATGGGGGCTCTTCCGGCAGCACCGGTCCGGCGCGGGAGGCACGCCGGATCTCCTGGGCGCCCTGGGACCCGTCCTCCCCGTCGGGAGCGACCCGCGCCCCGCCCGAACCGGCGCCGGCGAGCTGGTCGGGGCCCCCCCGGCCACGCCGGAGGAAGCGTCGATCCGGGCCCACACGGTCCATCGCGTGGTCCAGGCCCTTCAGCCCACCCATCCGGCGACCCGGAACGCGGCGGTCCGCATCGCCGCCGACGAGGCCGGGGTCTACGGCGTGGAACAGGTCGCCCGGCTCTTCACCCACGTCCGGGAACGCTGGCGCTATGTCAACGACCCGGCTGGGGTCGACTACTTCGCCAGCGCGAGCGAGACCCTGGACAACGGCCTGGCCGGCGACTGCGACGACTTCGCGATCCTGCTGGTCTCCATGGTGACCTCGATCGGCGGGCGGGCGCGGCTCGTGATGATGGATGGGCCCCACGGCGGACACGCCTATGCCGAGGCCTGCCTCGAGGTCTCGCCGGAGGAGGTCGCCGCCCGACTCGCCCGCTTCGTGCGTCGGCTCCCGCCGGAATCGCGGCAGGGAAGGCTCCGGGACATCCACTTCCGGAGCAGCGCGGACTGCCCGGTCTGGCTCAAC
>DAPKRP010000195.1:0-3138 GCA_031800515.1 Polyangiaceae bacterium LLY-WYZ-14_1
AATGAACTGGTCGTCGGGCCCGTCCTCGCAGAGGTAGACGTCTCCCCAGGGGGCGACGACGACGTTGTCCGGGCGGTCGAGGACGTCTTCCCCGGTGCCGACGGCGACCAACTGGAAGCCGGTGGCCTCCCCGGCCTCGTCGAGGCCGACCCGAAAGATCTGCCCCTTGCCGTCCGGGCCGCCGTTCGTCGAGACGACGTAGAGACCGCCCGCGCCCTCGTCGGTGACGTCCTCCGAAGGAGGGCTCCCGTCGAAGGCGATGCCTTCCCCCCGGCTGATGACCGCGGCCCCCGCCGCCGCCGCCCGCTCCCGCAGGTCGTCGTCGGGGCTGTCGATGCCGTCCAGATCGATCCAGTCGATCTCCCGCCAGACACCGATCTGATCCGGTCCCCAATCCGCGGTTCGGACGCCGGGGTCACCGACGATGCGCATCGCCTGGAGCCGCCCCGCCCCGAGGGGGGCGTCCGGGTCGTCGGGAACGTGCCGGTAGAGCACCGAGTTCCCCCGGTCTTCGGTCAGATAGATGATGTTGGTGCTTGGGTCGACCGCCGCCGCCTCGTGGCTGAAGCGCCCGAGGTTGGTCCGCTGCATGGACCGGGCGTCCACGACCGAGTCGGCGGTGATGGGGCATTCGAAGACGAAGCCGTGGGCCGGGTCGTCGGTGGTCTCCTCGCAGCTGAGCCAGGAGCCCCAGGGGGTCGGCCCGCCGGCGCAGTTCTGCCAGCTGCCGCAGAGCACGAGGTTGCTCGACACCCGCTCGACGCCACCGCCGGCGAGGGGCCGCACCACCACCCGAGAGACGCCGCCGATGGCGTCGTCATTCCCCGGATCGAAGGATTCCGGGGGCGCGCCCTGCCCGCCGGAGAAAGGGGACGCGAGTGCACCGGCGCCGACGGGGCTGCCCGGCGGCAGCGGGAGGCCGTCATCGAGAAGAGCGGCGGAGATGAGCTCGTGGTTCCGCATGAGGATCCACGTGCCGTCGGGGCCTTCGTAACAGGCCATGCCGTCCGGCGCGCCGGGCATGAGATAGCCGTCCGACATCACCCCCCGTCCGGAGGGGTTCAGGGGGTCGGCGGGGTCCAGGGAGGCCTCGACGATCGAGTAGGTGAAGCCTTCCGGCAGGTCGAGGATCGGCACCTCCGCCGGGTCGGGGATCAGCTGGTCCGGGCTGGTCGCCTGCACCCGGCGATTCGACAGGAACGGGATCGCGGCGGCGGCGGCGGTCGAGGCGGCGATGAAACGGCGTCGCTTCATGGGCATGGCCCCACCTTCGCGCCGGACCGCGGCCAGGTCCACCCGTGTTCTGGTGACACCTGCATGGCCCTTTCGGGTCGCGACGATGAAACGCCCCTGGAGACGGGAAACGTAGATGGGCTCCCGGCGCAGAACCCGGCCCGAAAGTTCGGGATCGGCGCGAACCCGGCTCGAACTACTGGCCAGGGGTATCGGGTCTGCGATCAATCGCCGTCGGACCCGGTCTCTTTTGCGGGGGCGGACCCCTCCCGGCGCCCCTGGACGGGGAGACGGGGCGGGAGCTCCGGGGGCGGCACCTGATAATCCGGGGGCAGCCGCTGGTAGAGCACGAAGCCCTCTGGCTCATCGTAGGGCGGCGTCGTCTCGAGCTCCCGGATCTCTCCCCCGCCGGCGGAGCGGATCGCGTCGGGAAGGTCGCCGATGACGAAGACCCCGAGGTCCCCGCCCGAGGCCTTTCGGTCGTCGGCGTCGCTGCCGTGCACGGCGAGCATCTGCGGGAAGAGCTTCGGGTCTCCCTTGAGGATCTTGGCGACCGCCTCGGCCTGCCGGGCGGCTTCCTCCCGGTCGATGTCGACCCCGGGACCGGCGCCCACGGCCCCCCGATAGGCGATGGTGAGCCGGCGGAAGCGCGTGCGCCCGATGCGGCACCGGCGGGGGATCACGTAGCCGTAGGCGGTCTCGACGACGGGCGCGAACATCTGGACGTTCAGCTCTCGCACCGCGGGGAGGAGGGGCCGATGCTTGTCGGGCCAGTCGTCCTCCCGGAAGACCCCGAGCATCAAGCCGGCGACGCCCCGGTCCGATTCCCGAGCGACGCTGGCGAAGCTGCGCCCCTCTTCTTCGAGGCGGGCGTAGAGCTCGTCCACCTTGAGCCGGGCCTCCCCCTGGGTGCGCTCGACCTCCGGTGGGGCGTCGACGGCGCCTTTCCAGCTCACCACGATGCCCTCGACGCAGATCGGGTCGGCCTCCCCGGGGCCATCGGTGGTCGCCGGGCTCGATTCGGCGCCGGCGCCGGAGGCGGCAGCCCCGGGGTCGCCGCCTTCCCCGGGGGAGGCTTCCCCGACGAGGGGCGGGGCGTCGTCGGCACCGGAGCGGGGGCACCCCGGCGCCAGGGCGAGCATCGGGGACACGAGGAAGGTCAACCGCGCCACCAGCCGGAGGCGCCCTCGAAGCGGGGAAGAGTCCAATGCCATGGCCGCCTATACTATCGGCTCGGGCCGCCTCGTCACCCGCGATTTTCGCCGGAATTGCACGGAAAAAGAGTGAAGCAGGGGCCGGCGAGGGGGCACGCGGTCACCGGTAGGCGGCGGGTAGCTCGGCCCGAGGAGGAGGCCGCTGCGGGCGTCCGGCGCGGGGCGAGCTCGCCCGATCCTGGGCCCGGGCGATGTGCTCCGGGCTCGCCGTGGGCAGGGACGCCGCCCCTTCCTTGCCCACCGGCCGGCAGCCCGCGGCCCTCATCGACACCTCCATCTGCGCCAGGGGCATCAGGGTCTGGGTCACGGACAGGCGGTCGCCGTAGGCGAGGAGCACGTTGCGGAGCCCGACGTGGCGCCGGGTCCAGACGATCTGGCGGGTGGGCGCGCTGCTCGTCCCCCCGTCGCAGTCGAAGATGCCATTCGGCGCGCCGAGCCGGGCTCCGAGCCCCTGCAGGTGACGCCGCAAGGCCTGACCGTCCGGCGGGACGACGCCGAGCACCTGCACCTCGACCAGGCGCTCGGAGGCATCGTCGAAGGCGTAGAGGACCTTGGCGCCGTTCTCCAAGGTCTCCTGGTACCAGCTGCGGTCCGGGTCCGTGGCCCGGGGGCTCGGGATGACACCGGGCCGGGCCGCCTCGACCTCTTCCCGGGTCGCGGCGAGGGCGACCCCCGAGAGGGCGTCCGGGAG
>DAPKRP010000196.1:0-6588 GCA_031800515.1 Polyangiaceae bacterium LLY-WYZ-14_1
TCGGCCTTCGCCGGATCCGTCGCGCCCATCAGCTTCCGGTAGCGGGAGATGGCGTCGTCCCCCTCGAGCACGAAGACCGCCACGGGGCCACGGGTCATGAACTCGACCAGCTCCCCGAAGAAGGGCCGCTCCCGATGCACCTCGTAGAAGCCCTCTGCCTGCGCCTGGGTCAGATGGAGAAGGCGGAGGCCCCGGATGGTGAGCCCGGCCCGTTCGATCATCGTGAGGACCTCCCCGAGATGATTCTTTTCGAGGGTGTCGGGCTTCGCGATCCCGAGGGTGCGTTCCATGGCCATGCGCTGATTTCCTTCGTCGTCCTGGTGGTGGTGTTCTCGTCGTCGTCGTCGTCGAATCGGCGGCCGCGTGGTCCGCGTCGTCCCCCCGGAGGCGGGGTCGTCCCCGAGCGGGAAGATCAGGAAAGCATCGACGCCATCGTGGAGCCCATGTCCGAGGGGGTGGGCGCCACCTGGACCCCGGCCGCTTCGAGCGCCCGGATCTTTTCGTCCGCCGTCCCCTTGCCGCCGCTGATGATCGCGCCGGCATGACCCATACGCTTGCCCGGGGGGGCGGTCCGGCCGGCGATGAAGCCGCAGACCGGCTTGTCGAAATGCTGGGCGATCCATTCGGCGGCGGCTTCCTCCGCCGTGCCCCCGATCTCCCCGATCAGGATCACCCCTTCGGTCTCCGGGTCGTCCTGGAAGAGGCGGAGCACGTCGATGAAATCCGTGCCGTTGACCGGATCCCCACCGATGCCGACGGCGGTGCTCTGGCCGATCACGAGGGCGGTGAGCTGCCCGACCGCCTCGTAGGTGAGGGTGCCGCTCTTGCTGACCACACCGACCTTGCCCGGTCGGTGGATGTGGCCCGGCATGATCCCGATCTTGCACTGGTCCGGGGTGATCACCCCGGGGCAGTTCGGGCCGACGAGGCGGGTCCCGTGGCCTTCCACCACCCGGCGCACGCGAAGCATATCGGTCACCGGGATGCCTTCGGTGATCGTCACGCAGAGCGCCACCCCGGCGTCCGCCGCCTCGAGGATGGCGTCGGCGGCGAAGGGGGGCGGGACGAAGACGCAGGAGGCGTTCGCTCCGGTCTCCCGGACGGCGTCCCGTACCGTGTCGAAGACGGGCACCGTGTCCTGGAAGCGTTCGCCGCCGCGTCCGGGGGTGACGCCAGCCACGATCTGGGTTCCGTAGGCCAGCATCTGCCCGGCGTGGAAGGCGCCGGCGCTGCCGGTGATGCCCTGCACGACGAGGCGGGTGTTCTTGTCGACGAGGATGGCCATGCAGTCGGCTTCTTCGGGTTCAGGCCGGGGCGGCGTCTTGGACCAGGGCGACGATCTTCTGGGCGCCCTCCGCCATGGTGGCAGCGGGGGTGATGGCGAGGTCCGACGCTTCGAGGATCTTGCGACCCTCTTCGACGTTGGTGCCTTCGAGGCGGACCACCAGGGGCACGGTGAGGCCGAGCTCCTTCGTCGCGGCGATCACTCCGTTGGCGATGGTGTCGCACTTCATGATGCCGCCGAAGATGTTGACGAAGATCCCCCGGACCGCGTTCGAGGTGAGGATGATGCGGAAGGCCTTGGTGACGGCCTCCTGGGAGGCGCCCCCACCGACGTCGAGGAAGTTCGCCGGCTCCCCGCCAAAGTGCTTGATGATGTCCATCGTCGACATCGCGAGGCCGGCGCCGTTGACGAGGCAACCGATGTTGCCGTCGAGCTGGACGTAGCTGAGCCCCGCCGCCTTCGCCTCCGTCTCCGTCGGCGCTTCCTCCGAGAGGTCGCGCAGGTCCGCCCATTCCGGGTGGCGGAAGTCGGCGTTGTCGTCGAGGTTGAGCTTGCCGTCCAGGGCGACGACGTCCCCGCCTTGGGTGACGATGAGGGGATTGATCTCCGCGAGGGAGCAATCTTCCGCCATGAACAGGGACGCGAGGTTCCCGAGGAGCTTGATGAGCTGCTTCTGCTGGGGCTTGTCGAGGCCCAGGCCGAAGGCGATCTGCCGCGCCTGGTAGGCCTGGAGCCCGACCGCCGGATCGATCGCCACCTTCAAGATCTTGTCCGGGGTGTTGGCGGCGACCTCTTCGATGTCGACGCCGCCTTCCGTGGAGGCCATGACGACGACCCGCCGGCTCTCCCGGTCGACCACGAGCGCCAGGTAGAGCTCCCGGTCGATGGCGACCCCCTGCTCGACCAGCAGCCGCTGGACGACCTTGCCGGCGGGCCCCGTCTGATGGGTGACCAGGGTCTGGCCGAAGATCGATGCCGCCGCCTCCTTGGCCGCTTCGACCCCCCGGACCACCTTGACGCCGCCCGCCTTGCCGCGGCCCCCGGCGTGGATCTGGGCCTTGACGACGACGGTCTCGTCTCCGGTTTCTTCGATGAGCTTCTGGGCGGCGGTGACGGCCTCCCCGACGCTCAAGGCGGGGATCCCCAGGGGCGTGGGGATGCCGTGCTTCCGGAAGAGCTCTTTCGCCTGGTACTCGTGAACGTTCACCCGGGGTCTCCTGAGGCCCCGGCGCTGCCGGGGAGATCGCTTCCCGCGTCGCGGGGCCTGGCCGGCGCCGAGCGCCGGACGGTCAGAGCTTCGTCGACGCCTCGACCAGCTCGCGCACGGCGTTCGCGCTGTGGTCGAGCATCTTCTTTTCCTCTTCCGTCAGGTCGATCTCGACGATCCGTTCGACGCCGCCGCCGCCGATGACGCAGGGCACGCCAATGTAAAGGTCGTCGTAGCCGAACTGCCCGGTCAGGTGCGCGGCGCAGGGCAGCAGGCGCTTCTGGTCCTTGAGAAAGGCCTCGGCCATCGCGATGGCCCCCGCCGCCGGGGCGTAATAGGCGCTGGTGCCCATCAGCCCGACGATCTCGCCGCCGCCCTTTCGGGTCCGGGCGACGATCTCGTCGAGGGTCTCCTTGGCGATCAGCTTGGCGACGGGGATGCCGTTGACCGTGCAGTGGCTGAGGATGGGCACCATCGTGTCGCCATGGCCTCCGAGGACCAGGCAGCGGACCTCCTTCGGGCTGACCCCCGCCGCATCGGCGATGAAGCACTGGAAGCGCGCCGCGTCGAGGGCGCCCGCCATCCCGACCACCCGTTCATAGGGGAAACCGGTGACCTTCTGCATCTCCGTCACCATCGCATCGAGGGGGTTCGAGATGACGATGACCAGGGCGTCGGGGGCGTGGGTCTTGATGCCCTCGGCGACGCTCCGGATGATCTTCAGGTTGATCGCCAGCAGGTCGTCCCGGCTCATCCCCGGCTTCCGGGGGACCCCGGCGGTGACGATGCAGACGTCCGCCCCGGCGAGGTCGGCGTAGTCGCTGGTGCCGGACAGGGTGGCGTCGAGGCCGTCGAGGGCGACCGCCTGGGCGAGGTCGAGGGCCTTGCCCTTGGCGACGCCTTCCTTGTCCGGGATATCGACCAGGATGGCGTCTCCGAGCTCTCGCCGAGCGATCAGGGCGGCCAGCTCGCCGCCGATGTTGCCAGCCCCGATGAGGGCGATCTTCTTGCGCGCGACCATCGCGAGTCCTCCTTCGCGTAGGGGTGGACCGGGGGTCGGGGCCCTCACCTCGGGCCGGCCGCCGGGGGTTCCGCGGCGCGTGATAGCACACGAGGGGAGGCCGCCAGGGGGAACCGGTGGCTGCCGCATCGGACCAGTCCCGGGCCGCGCACCGGCGCCCGAGGTCGACCAAGTGGTTTGGGCCCCGGTGCGAAAGTCTCAGCTTCCGACGTATTCCGTCACCAAGGCGAGGACCCGAAGCGCGGCCTCCCCCTCGAGACCACTTAGATGGACCCGCACCGGCTCATCCTCGAACGCTGCCCCGACGCGGTCTACCTGTTCGACCTCGGGACGTTGTCGAACCGCTACGCCAACCGATCCGTCTTCGAGCTGGTCGGCTGGTCCGCCGCAGAGCTCGAGACCTTCGGCCCCCGGCTGATGGACGAGATCCTGCACCCGGAGGACCGGGCCCGCGTCGCCTCCTACTGGGAGCGGCTGAGGGACGCTCCGGACGACCGCCCGGCGGTGATCCGCTATCGGATGAAGAGCCCCGCGGGGGACTTTCGCTGGCTCGAGAGCCGGGAGGTACCCTTCGAGCGGGACGGGCATGGTCGGGTCACGGTGATCCTCGGGGTGGCGAGCGACGCCACCGGCCGGCTGGAAGAAGAGGCCCGGCTCCGGGCCAGCGAGGAACGCTTCCGGCTGCTCGCCGAGAACGCTCGGGAGCTCATCTGCCTGCACCACCCCGACGGCCGCTTTCGCTACGTCTCCCCGGCGGTTCGGGAGATCCTCGGCTACCAGCCCGAAGAGCTGCGTTCGGTCCATCCGATGGAGCTCGTTCACCCGGACGACGCGGCGCGGGTTCGGGGGGACCTGGTCGACGCGGGCCAGGGGCCCGGAGCGATCCCCCACGCGGTTCGGTACCGGGCCAGGAGCGCCGGCGGCGAGTTCATCGAGCTCGAGACCACCACGGTTCCCCTCGTCGTCGACGATGAGCTGCAGGGGCTTCAGACCGTCTCCCGGGACGTCACCGTGCAGCGTCGCCTGGAGGAACGGATGCAGGCGACCCAGCGCCTCGAGGTCGTCGGACAGCTCGCCGCCGGCGTCGCCCACGACTTCAACAACGTGCTCACCGCCGTCCGGGTGAGCCTCGAGCTGCTGGTGGAGGAATCCCGGCCCGGGGAGCGGGCTTCCCTGTTGGGAGAGGCGCTCGAAGCGGTGGAGCGGGCCGGGCTGCTGACCCGACGCCTCCTCGCCGCGGGGCGCCGGGACCGGAGCCGGCGGGCGCCCCTCGAGCTTGGCGCCGCCACCGCCGAGGTCCTGGCGCTGGTCGAACGGCTCCTATCCGTGTCGGTGCGCTTCAGGCCGCCACCGGAGCCCATGTGGGCGCTGCTCGACGCCGGCGCGATCGAGCAGGTGTTGCTGAACTTGGTGATCAACGCCCGGGACGCGGACGCCGGCGAGACCATCGAGGTCCGCCTCCACGCGGAGGAGCGGTCCGGTGCGGACGCCGTCGTCCTGTCCGTGCGGGACCGGGGGCCGGGCATCCCGGAGGCGCTCCGGGAACGCGTCTTCGAGCCCTTCTTCACCACCAAAGGGGAGGGCCAGGGCACGGGTCTGGGTCTCGCCACGGTGCGCGCCCTGGTCGAGGGAAACGACGGCAGCGTCGTCCTCGAGTCGCGGGAGGGGGAAGGCACCGAGGTGCGCTGCGCCTTTCCCCGGATCCCCCCTCCGACGGACGGGAAGCCCGCCCCCCCGGGGCGCAGCCCGGCGAGCTGCCGCTCGGTCCTGGTGGTCGACGACGAGCCCGGGGTCCGGCGCGCGCTGGCGCGGATCCTGGAGAGCGCGGGCTTCCGGGTCGAGGCCGCAGCGGACGGAGAAGAGGCCCTCGAACGCCTGCGCCGGGGACCCCTGCCGGACCTGGTGGTGACGGACGTGTTCATGCCCCGCCTCGACGGCCCCGGCCTCGTCGCGCAGGCCCGCGCCGAAGGCCTCTGCCCGCGGGCGATCTTCGTCACGGGCTACGTGCCCGGGGGCCCCCTTCTCGATCGGGTGGAGTCCCTGGGCGATCCCCTGCTGCACAAGCCCTTTCCGGCGGAGGAGCTCATCCGGGCGGTCGCGGAACGGCTTCGCACCGCGGCGCCGGCCTCCCCCGCGGGCTGACCCGAGGTCGGCGCCGGGGGGGGTGGGGGCGCTCGGTCAGCCCCCCCGGGGGTGGTGCCTCGCGTGGAGCTCCCGGAGCTGATCGCCGACGACGTGGGTGTAGATCTGGGTCGTGCCGACGTCCGCATGGCCGAGGAGGGTTTGGACGACCCGGAGGTCGGCACCCCCCCGGAGCAGATGGGTCGCGAAGGCGTGGCGGAGCACGTGGGGGCTCACCCGCTTCGTGATGCCCGCCGCCGCGGCGTAGCGGCGCACCAGGGCGAAGAACCCCTGGCGGGTCATCCCCCGCCGCCGTTCGGTGAGGAAGACCTCGGCCACCCCGGGGCGCGCCCAGCCGGGCCGCACCGTCTCGAGATAGGGCCCGAGGAGCTGCCCTGCCCGGGCGCCGAAGGGAACCAGGCGTCGCTTCCGGCCCTTGCCGAAGGCGGCGACCACCCCCCGGCGGAGGTCGAGGTCGCCCATCCGCAGTCCGACCAGCTCCGACACCCGGAGCCCAGCGGCGTACATCAGATGCAGCATCGCCGCGTCCCGGAGCCCCCGGGGGGTGGCCGGATCCGGGGCGGCGAGGAGCCGGTCGACCTCCTCGTGACTCAAGGTCGCCGGGAGCGGCCGCCCGAGCCGAGGACCGTCGAGGGAGCGCGTCGGGTCCTGCGCCGCCCGGCCGTCGACCAGGAGGTACCGGTGGAGCCCCCGGACCGCCGACAGCATCCGCGCCTGGGACCGGGCCACCAGCCCCGCCTCGGAGAGCTCGACGAGAAACCCGGCCACGTCCTCCGTGCGGGCTTCGAGCAACCCGACGTCCCTCCCCGCCAGATGTGCCCGATAGCGCCGCAGGTCCCCGGCGTAGGCGTCCAACGTCGCCTTCCCGAGCCCCCGCTCCACCCGAAGCTGGTCCAGGTAGCCGTCGACGAGCCCATCGTCCCGCCTCTCCCG
>DAPKRP010000197.1:0-3163 GCA_031800515.1 Polyangiaceae bacterium LLY-WYZ-14_1
AGCGGATCGTCGACGCCGTGCCCTCCCTGGGCCCCACCCAGGCGGCCATCCTGGGGATGTCGACCGCCCTCGCCTCCCCCGAGGCCTTGTTCCGCTGGGAGGTGGGAGACGGCACGACGCTGCCCGACGGGCGCCGGCAGCTCGGCCCCTGGGAGCTCGCGAACGCGCTGGCCTTTTCCCTCACCCGGGAAGGGCCGGACGACGAGCTCTCGGCGGCGGCGGCGGAGGGCCGGCTGGGCACCCCGGACCAGGTCCGCCCCCACGTCGAGCGCCTGCTGGGACTTCCCGCCGAATCGGCGACGCTACAGCGCTTTCTTCGGGAGTACACCCGCTACCACGAAGCCCGGGAGACCTTCAAAGACGACAACCACCTGCGCACCCAGCGCCGGGCGGACCCGGACTTCAAGTACCGTCCCCAGGACGACGTCGCGGCGACGGACGAGTGGGGTCGGGAGCTCCTCGCGGAGCCGACGGACTTCGTCGGCCAGCTGCTGACCCGGGACATCGGCACCGCGCCGGACCGGGCCGGGCTACTGACCCAGAACAGCATGCTCATCCGGTACTCCGAGTTCTACCGGACGGACCCGATCCGACGGGGGGAGTTCATCACCCGAAGCCTTCTCTGCGTGGACCTGCCGGACATCCCCCTCGACGTCGTGGCGGACATCTCGACGGACCCGGCGATGACGCTGCGGGAGCGGCTGGCGGAGCACAGCAGCAACCCCGGATGTGCCGGCTGCCACCAGCACCTCGATGGCATCGGCCTCGGGCTGGAGCGCTTCGACGACTTCGGTCGCCACCGGACGATGGAGGCGGGGCGTCCCCTGGACACGACGGGGGAGCTCGTCGGCAGCGACGTCGACGGCCCCTTCGATGGGCCCGTCGAGCTCTCGGAACGCCTCGCCGGCTCGGACCAGGTGCGGCGCTGCGTCCTCCGGCACGCCTTCCGCTTCACCCTCGGCCGGAACGAGCGGCAGGAGGACGCCTGCAGCCTGTCGGCCATGGAAAACGCCTACCTGGATTCCGACGGGAACCTGGTCGAGGCCCTGGTGGCCCTGTTCCTTTCCGATGCCTTCCTGACCCGGAATCCGGAGCTCGACCGATGAGCCGACGACGAACCGCGGAGAATCACCGGATGCGCCCTCGCCACGTCATGACGCCGCCGATGTCGAACGCCACCCCCCATCGCCGGTTCCCCTGGTCCCGGCGGCGATTTCTCCAGTCCCTGTCCCTCGGGGCGGGCGCCACCCTCCTGTCCCCCATCCTCCGCAACCTGGTCTCGGAGGCCCGGGGTGAGGGCATCGCGGCCCGGCGCGTGGTCTTCGTCCTGTCGGGGAACGGCTTCCTCAGCCAGCGCACGCCGACGGACAAGCTCGCCGACAACGGCAAACCCCTCGGCGGGGGTCGGGACCGGAACGAACAGCTCTGGGACCAGCCCTTCGCCGAGCTCGCCCCGATGATGGCGAGCCTCGGGCCCCACCGGGACAAGGTCACCATCCTTCAGGATCTGAGCAACGGGACCGGCGGCGGTCACTACCAGAAGTACGCTTCCCTGAGCTGCACGCCGAACGGGCCGAACGACTCCCCCGGGGGCATCACCATCGACCAGCACATCGCCAACGAGGTGGGGGGCGACACGGCCTTTCCCCTCTTGGGCCTGGGGGTCTCGAAGAACGCTGGCGACCGGGTGGTGCAGAACATCACCGCCTTCGGGCCGGACCGTCCCGTCTCCCTCCGAGCGAACCCGACGGACGTCTACGACCTGCTCTTCGGCCCGTCGGACGAGGCCGGTCGTCTCGTCGCCGACCGGAACCGCCTCGCCCTCGACCACCTGCTCGACGACATCCGACGCGCCCGGAACGCCCTCGGCCCGGCGGAGCAGGTGAAGCTCGAGCAGTACCTCGCCGTGGTCGAAGGGACCCAGCAGCGTCAGCAAGCCCTCGGGGCGCTTCGCAGCATGGGGGACGTCTGCGGCGCACCCACCCTGGGCCGGGGCTTTTCCCTCGAGCAGATCGAAGGCCGGCAGGAAGCGATGTTCGACATGGCGACCATGGCCCTCGTCTGCGGGATGACCCGGGTGGTGACCCTGGCGATGTGCACCGGCCGCAGCTTCGACGCGAAGTACGAGGGGCTCGGCTACACCATGGGCCTTCATGGCATCGGCCACGGGGGCACGGACCCGGCGATGGGGAAGGACGCCCCGATCCACGACTTCCACGCGTCCCTCATCGCCCGGATGATCGACACCCTGGCCTCGGTGCCCTCCGGGGACGGCACCCTGATGGACGACACCCTGATCGTCTGGACGAACGAGAACGGCGAAGACCATCATTCCCGCCCCTGGCATCCCTGGACCGTGGTCCTCATCGGCAACGCCGGGGGCGCGCTGGCGCCCGGGGGCCGGTGGGTGCGGTTCCCCTCCCGGGGCAAGAGCGGTCACCGGGGGACCGCCGACGTCTGGGCCACCGTCGCCGACGTGATGGGGGCCCCGGTGGGGGTCTTCCCCGGAACGGGGCCCGCGGAGCAGAACGGCCCCCTGGACCTGCTCTACGCCTGACCCGCCGGCGGCCCGCAAGGGCCCGCCGTTCCCGTCGCCTCGGAGGGACCCGGGCCCTTGTCCAGAGGGGGTCCGGGCGCCAGAGATGAGGCATGGCTGACCGCACCACCGAGGGGAATCGGTCGACGACGACCACCCCCACCCCGGGCCCGAGCTCTCGGGCCCCCGCGCCGATGCCCCGCACGGACGACGAGTGGGCTCGGAAGCTCACCCCGGACCAGTTCCGCATCCTCCGGCAGAAGGGCACGGAGCCGCCCTTCTCCGGCCTCCTGAACGATGAAAAGCGCCCCGGCGTCTTCCGCTGCGCGGGCTGCGGCGCCGACCTCTTCCGCTCCGAGACGAAGTACGAATCCGGTTCCGGCTGGCCCAGCTTCTGGGAGCCGGTGAGCCCGGACGCGGTGGCGCTCCACGAGGACCACTCCCACGGGATGATCCGGACCGAGGTCACCTGCGCCCGCTGTGGTGGACACCTGGGACACGTCTTCCCGGATGGCCCCCAGCCGACGGGCGAGCGCTTCTGCATCAACTCCCTCAGCCTGGACTTCGAGCCGAAGGGAGGCTGACGGGCGTTTTCGGTCCGGGTCCGGCGGGGCGCGCCGGCCCGGC
>DAPKRP010000198.1:0-3388 GCA_031800515.1 Polyangiaceae bacterium LLY-WYZ-14_1
ACGACCTGCTGGATGTGGCCGGTGCCCCCCAGGCTCGTCAGATCGGCCAGCGGCACGTCGAAGGACAGCCACCGACCCTGGGCGATGGCGGGGGTGCTCCGCCCGCTCACCCGCACGTCGCCCCGGGTCGCCGGCGGGTTGGCCGGGTCGATGTTGACCAATCCGATCACGAACTCGTCGTTGGTCACCTCCCCGGACACCCAGACATCGAAGCGGAAGTGGGTCATGCCGGCCCCGGCCGCATCGATGGCGTTCGCCCCGCCGAGTTCGATGATCTGGAAGTTCCCCCCACCGCCGGGTGCGAAGGTGTAGGCCAGCGCGGTGTTCCCGGACTGCGCGACATCGACCTCCTCGAAACCTGCCGCCCCGTAGCGGTTCAGGCCCTCGTTCGGCACGCTCGGATAGCTGTTGCTGTAGATGGCGATGACGTCGGCTGCGTCCTGGGTCGGCGCCGGCGCAGGTGCATCGGGCGGGATGGTGGGAGCGCTCGTCTGGACCGTGAGGACCCCGGCCGCCGGAACGCCCGCCAGGGTCGCGGTGATCTGCGCCGAGCCCTCACCCACCATGGTGACGAGACCCGACTCCGAGACCGTGGCCACCGCCGGATCCGAGGTGCTCCAGCTGAAGTAGCGGGCATCGGCGTCGACGGAGACGGTTTCGCCGCCCACCGGGAAGCTCACGTCGAAGCCGACCTGCGTCGTCTCGCCGACGGGGATCGTCACCGTCTGCGAGGCCAGAGTCGGCTGGACGGTGCCCAACTCCTCCA
Organism: Polyangiaceae bacterium LLY-WYZ-14_1; assembly: GCA_031800515.1. Taxonomy (GTDB): domain Bacteria; phylum Myxococcota_A; class Polyangia; order Polyangiales; family DAPKRP01; genus DAPKRP01. The sequence goes on from DAPKRP010000198.1 coordinate 767, forward strand.
GCGCCACGAAGGCGATCTCGTCGAACCAGATGGTGTTCTCGGCGCCGTCCTCGGTGCCTTCCGCGAAGGTGAAGAGCCCTCTCACCGCATCCAGCCTGGCTGGGTCGGGAACCGGGACCACGAAGCGCCGCCACTCGGTGGACAGGGGCAGCCCACTCCTCTGTACCGGAAAGCGGGAGGTGCCCTCGTTGTCGTTTCCGAACCCGGCCACGTCGAGCGATGCAGGCTTCGCGGCCTTCGCCCAGAAGACGAGGGCGTTGAAGCCCGTCAGGTCCCGCCGGTCGGTGGGCCCGGTGCGGAAGACGCCCCCGGCGAAGAAGCCCGAGGGGTCGCCCTCCCCCGGAACCGTGACCCGAATGGAGCGCGTGCCCCGGTAGGCCTCGGTGTCGTCGGTGGAGACGGCGTCCGTCTTCGCATTGTCTCCGAAGGACGCGAAGCCGACCCCGGCGCCGAAGGCGTCGTCGAAGACCACGCCGGCCAGTCCGTCTCCATCGCGCACGCTCACGAGTCCGCTCACGGGAGCGCCGCCGAGCGTTGCCGAGATATCCGCGGTGCCGCCGGCGAGCTTCGTGATGAGCCCGGATTCGGAGACCGACGCCACGGAGGGGTCGGAAGACGACCAGTCGAAGTAGGCCGCGCTCGCTCCGACGTCCAGGATCTCTCCTCCCACCGGAATCGTGACCGACGCCTCGGCCTGCACGACGTCGTCGACGGCCATGGCGACGTCGCGGCTGAAGACCTCCGCCTGGGGCGTGCCGACGGTGGGAAGATCGACGAATTGCACCTCGTCGATCCAGACGCTGTACGGGTCGCCGATCTGATTCCCCTCGGAGAGGAAGAAGAAGCCGCCCTCCCGGGTCAGGACGCCGGCGTCGGGGATGGGAACGGCGAACCGACGCCAGGTGGCGTTCAGCTCCAGGGCCGTCAGCTCGGTCTGGTACCGGTTGTTGCCCGCACCATCCAGCCCGAATCCCACCAGATCCAGCGTCACGGTGCGGTCGGACCTCGCCCAGAAGGTGAGTGCGTTGTACCCGCTCAGGTCCCGACCCGACATGCTCGAGAACGTGCCTCCGACGAAGCCGCCGGAGGGGTCGTTCGAGTCCGGAACGTCGAAGCGAAGCGACGCCGTTCCACCGTAGAAGACCTCGTCGTCGATGTTCAGCGCATCGACCTTCGAGAGCTCGAAGGCATCGAAGTCGACACCGGGACCGAACCCGTCGATGAAGACGGCGGAGGTGCTCGGGAAGCCCGCCGGGTCCAGATCCGTGAGGTCCCGCTCGCACGCGGTGGCAGCGAGAACGAGGGCGAGGGCCGCAGCCCCTCGGCGGGCATGTTTCGAGGTCATCCTCAGACTCCGTTGGTTGGTCCGGCGGTCCCCACGAGGCCGGCGGAACATCTTTGTTCGCTACCCGAACAAAGTGGGGGCGGCGCCATCCGCTTGTCAAGAAAGTCCTGCGGAGGGGTGGACGGGCCCTACCGACGCTCGTACACGCGGATCCAGTCCACCTCCATGGTCTGGGGAAAGGGCGTCGTCAGATCCGGCGCTCCGGGCCAGTTCCCGCCCACCGCGACGTTCAGGATGAGATGGAAGTCCCGGTCGAAGGGCGCCGGAAAGGCGCCCCCCTCCGAGTACCACTCGGTCTGGGTCTGGTAGAGCCGCCCGTCGACGTACCATCGGATCTCCCCCTCCTCCCACTCCACGGCGAAGGTGTGGAAGCCGTCGGCGAAGGTACCGGAGGAGAGATCGAAGGAATCTCCGGAACTCGTGTTGGCCGGAAACTCGCCGCCGTAGTGGAGCGTGCCGTGCACGCGGGAAGATTCGTGCCCCACCAGCTCCATGATGTCGATCTCCCCGCTGGCGGCCCAGGTACCGTAGACTGTGTCGGAGGGAAGCATCCAGATGGCCGGCCACAGTCCCTGCCCCCGGGGTAGCCGGGCTCTGGCCTCGAAGCGCCCGTACGTCCAGTCGCCCCGGTCCAGGGTCCGGATGCGCGCGGAGGTGAAGTCCCTGCCCCCGACCGGCTCGACGCGGGCGGTGATCGTCAACAGGCCGTCGGCCACCGTAAGGTTCTCGGCCCGATACCACTGGAGCTCGTTGTTGCCCCACCCGCACAGGCCGATGTCGCAGCCGTCGCCCACCTGGACCGACCACTTCGAGAGGTCGAGTTCGCTCCCGTCGAACTCGTCGGACCAGACCAGTTCCCACCCGTCCTCCGTCGGGTCGGTGGGCCCTGCGGCTTCGTCGGAGGCGCAGGTGGTGGTGACGCCGACGGCCAGGGAGAGGACGAGGATGCCGATGACGGGGTGCATGGAGCCCTCCGGGTAGAGTTTGTTCGTCGCCCGAACAATTGCTGCACCGAGGCCCGGGGACAAGGGTGTGGCGGGGCCGGACGCGGCGACGCTCCCCGCGCGAACGCCCTCGCCCCGGGGACGCACTCCCTCCGGAAACGCACTCCCGCCGGAAACGCACTCCCGCCGGAAACGTGCTCTCCCGGCCCGGGGCCGAACTCAGGGCTCCAGCAGGTGCGTGACCAGCTGCGAGGTGTGATCCACGATGGCGATCACCTTCTCGTAGGGCATTCGGGTGGGGCCGATGACCCCGATGACCCCCTTCAGCCCCCC
>DAPKRP010000199.1:0-2905 GCA_031800515.1 Polyangiaceae bacterium LLY-WYZ-14_1
ATCCCGGACGACGTCCCCGGCGTCCGGGTCCATGCCTCCGCCGACCCCCACGCCGGCCCCCGGCTCGCCATCCTGGGCGCGGTCCACGGCGACGAGCCGGCCGGCCTCGCCGCCATCGACCACCTGGACCGGAAGATCGCCAGCGGCCGGCTGCGCCTCGACCGGGGTGAGCTCGTTCTGGTCCACGGCAACCCGGCGGCGACGATGGAGGGGCGTCGGCACACGGAGGGGGGCACCGACCTGAACCGCCTCTTCGACTTCCGGTTCCTCGAGGAACGGCGGGAATCCTCCTGGACGCCGGAGCACCGCCGGGCGGTCGCCCTCCGACCGGTCCTGGAAGCCTGCGAGGCGATGCTCGACCTCCATTCCGCCGGCAGCCCGACCCCGCCCTTCGCCATCGCGGACGCGGGCCCGGCCGCCTTCGAGCTCGCCGCCGCCCTCGACGTGGACTTCGCCATCGTACGGTGGACCGGGGAGGGGGCGATCACGGAACGCACCACCCTCGGGACCTTCCGGCGCCTCCGCCGGCCGGCACTGGTGGTCGAATGCGGCGGCCACCTCGACGACGGGACCGCCGCCCGGGCCACCGAGACCGCCCTCCGGGCCCTCGAGGTCTTCGGCCTGGCCGGCGGCACGGTCGCCGCGGGCCCGGGGGCGGCCCCGGCGAGCCGAAGCCGACCCGCCCCCGTCGAAGTCTACGGGGCCGCCCGGAAGCCCGACCCGGGCTTTCGCTTCACCCGAGCCTACCGCGGCTTCGATCCGCTACGCGCCGGGGAGCTCGTCGGACGCTCCCCGGACTCCGGGGTGGAGCTGCGGGCCCCGGAGGACGGCTTCATCGTCCTGCCGAACGACCGGGTCGGGGTGGGAGAGGACGTCGCCTACTTCGCCCGGCCGGCCGCCGTCGCCGCCCGCGCGCCCAGCGTCGACGGGTGAAGCGCCGCACCCATACCCTTCTGGTCTGGGCCGCCGCCACCGACGCGACCTTCGAGCGCAGCGTCGTCGACGGGCCGATTCCCTCGTCGGCAAGTGCATCCATTGCCAGCGATCCGTCGTGGTGCCCCTGTCCCAGACGGGCCCACTCCGGGGCACCGTCGAGCACATCCATCCCCGGAACCATGGCGGCGGCGACGACCTGGCCAACCTCGCCGTCGCCTGCCCCCGCTGCAACGCGGGGAAGGGGACCCGCCTCGACCATCGCCGCGCCTCCGACCCGACCCTCCAGCGGGTGGTCGCCCAGCTGGCGGAGCGCCGGAGGGAACGCTGGCGGGAGCCTCCGGAAGACCTCCCCCTGCCCCGCCGCCCGACGGACGCCCGGGAGGCCGGGAGCGGCCATTCAGGGCGGCGGGGTCGGCACCGTTGACGTCCTGCGCACCCCCCGAGCTCCCGGGTCTCCGGGGCCAGCTGCCGGCGGGCCCGACGATGAACCGCGACAGCCTTCCCCCGCCGTCCCAGCGACCGCCACGGATTCTGCTGGTCACCGCCGAGCGGGCCCGACGGAAGCGCCTCACCCAACTCCTCCGCTTCGAGGGCCACGAGGTGTTGACCTTGGACGACGGGACCTGGGTCCTCGAGCACGTGCGCGCCCACGCCCCGGACCTCATCCTCCTGGACGTGGAGCTGCCGAACACCTCGGGATTCGACATCTGCACCGCCCTCCGGTCGATGGACGAAGCCCGGGTGACCCCCATCGTGCTGCTCGCCCATCAGCGCACCGACGAGCTCAGCGTCGTCCACGGGCTCGGGGTCGGGGCCGACGACTACGTCGCCAACCCCTCCCGCCTCGCCGAGCTCAAGGCCCGGGTGGAAGTCCAGCTCCGAAATCGGCGGGACCGGGAGCTTCTGCAATGGGCGCGGGCCCAGCGGGCGCACCTCCAGCGGGCGGCCCTCATCGATCCCCTGACCGGGGTGAGCAACCGCCGGGCCGGGGACGAAGAGCTCGACGACGCCGTGGACGAGGGCGTGCCCCTCGTGCTGCTGATGCTCGACATCGACCACTTCAAACAGGTGAACGACACCTACGGGCACCAGGCCGGCGACGTGGTGCTCCGGCACGTCGCCCGGACCCTGAGCCGGCTGGCGCGGCAGGGGGACATCGTCGCCCGGGTGGGCGGCGAGGAGTTCATGATCATCGTCCGGCAGGCGCATCCGGACATCGCCCCTCGGATCGGGGAACGCTTTCGGAAAGGGATCGAATCCCTCGAGCTGCCCGCCAGCGCCGGGACCCCGCGGGTGACCGTCAGCGTCGGCATCGCCACCTGGGACGGCGACGGGGATGAGCGCCCGGTCCGGGAGCAGCTGGTCGAGGCCGCCGACGGCGCCCTGTACGAGGCCAAGCGGGGCGGCCGAAATCGGGTTTGCCTGCGGCCCCTCGAGCCCGAGACCCGGGAACGAACGCGACAGTTGACCCAGGTGCCGCCGAAGCCCGAGGTCCACTGACCGTGCTCGAGCGGGTGGTCATCGACCCGGATACCTGGGAACGGGGAGGCCCGGACCGCCAGGCGGAGTGGACCGCCATCATCGCGGACCTGGTCCGCGACCGGGACCTGCGGTTCCGGCAGGACGCGCCCGCCGAGCTTCGGGTGCTGGTCGAGCCCGGTCGCACCCGCTTCGAGCTGCACCCCGCGACCGCCTCGGCGGAGGAAGCCGTCGCCCGGGCCGAGCTGCCCGCCCATGAGGTCCTCCGGGAGATCGAGGCCTACATCGACGTCATGCGGGAGATCGAGAAGACCGACCAGGGCTACGGGTCGGCGCGGCTCGCCGCCCTCGATATGGCGAAGAGCCTGGCCCACGACGACGGCGCCAAGGCCCTCGCGCCCTTCCTAGGAGACTCCCTCGGCGCCGATTTCCCCACCTTGCGCCGCCTGTTCACGTTGCTCGTCGCCCTGCGCGTCGACACCACGACCGC
>DAPKRP010000200.1:0-4647 GCA_031800515.1 Polyangiaceae bacterium LLY-WYZ-14_1
GGGACGGCCCAGCGGTCTGGTCGACGCGGTGGGGCTCTTGGGCGGGGTCCCCGGCATCGCCGTCTGTCGCTTCGGCGACGAGGACGTGGTCCGCCATCCGCTCGTGCAGCGGATCGTACGAGCCTACGACGAACGGGACGCACGCCGGCTCGCGTTGGGCGGCGGCCCTCCCCAGCGGGGCGGTCGCCGCGGGGCGTCGAAGGCCGTCGGGGGCCTGGTGACGGAGGCCGCTGGTGAGCCAGCCCCCGGCGCCGAGGCTTCCCGCCTCGACGCCGAGCCGTCTTCCGGCGAAGCTGGTCGAGGCGCCGCGGCCGGGGGCGCCGCAGACCCGGACGAAGGAGGGAACGGTTGACCGTCGAGGAGCAGCCGACGGACCCGGGGGAGCGCCCTGGGGCGAGCCACAGCGGGACCATGGACGACGCGGAGCGCCTGGCGACGGCCCTGCCACGGCACCCCCGTTGGCCCGCGGAGACCACCGTCGGTCGGAGCGGCCCTCTCCTGGAGGTCCGGCGCAAGGGGTCGCTCGTCCTCGTCGGGGGTCGACCTGCCCTCGAGGCCGGGGCCTTCGAGCCGCACCTCGAGCAGCTGGCGGCGGGGCGCGCGGGCCTGGTCTTCGTCGGGACGCCGCCCGAAGGCTTTCTCGCCGCGCTGCCTGCGAAGGCCCTGGTCGCTCTGGTATCGGGCCCCGACGACCGGGAAGGTCTGCACCTCGGGGTGACCGGCCTGCTGGAACGCGCGGAGCTCCGAGCCCGGGACGAAGCCCGCGCTGAATCCCTGTCCCGCACCCGCTACGAGCTCGACGAGCTGGTCGAGATCGCCCGGGCCTTGACCCAAGAGCGGGACATCGAGCGCCTGCTCGATCTGATCCTGGAACGAAGCCGTTCCATCACCGCCGCCGACGCCGGCAGCATCTACGTGGTCGAAGGAGAAGAAGGGGTCGGCGAAGGCCGGTTCCTGCGCTTCAAGCTGTCCCAGAACGACTCCCTCGACTTCGCCTCCCGGGAGTTCACCGTGCCCGTCTCCACCCGGTCCATCGCCGGGGCGGCGGTGGTGACCCGGAAGCCCATCAACCTGCCGGACGTCTACAACCTGCCGCCGGACGCGCCCTACGGTTTCGACCGGAGCTTCGACGCCAAGGTCGGCTACCACACCCGGTCCATGATCGCGGTGCCGATGATCTCCGCCCAGGACGAGGTCATCGGGGTCATCCAGCTGATCAACAAGAAGCGGGACCCGGACGCCCGCCTCGGGGATGGCTCCGCAGCCATCGAAGATCAGGTCGTCCCCTTCGACCAGCGGAGCGAAGAGCTGCTCCAGACGCTGGCCTCCCAGGCGGGGATCGCCCTCGAAAACGCGCTTCTCTACGACGAGATCCGAAGCATCTTCGAAGGCTTCGTCCGGGCCAGCGTCCAGGCGATCGAACAGCGGGATCCGACCACCAGCGGCCATTCCCTGCGGGTCTCGGTGCTGAGCTGCCGTCTCGCCGAGGTCGTCGATCGGGAGGGCCGCGGGCCCTACGCCGAGGCGCGGTTCACCCGGCGGGACATGAAGGAGCTCGAATACGCCGCGCTGCTTCACGATTTCGGCAAGATCGGCGTCCGGGAGCAGGTACTGGTCAAGGCGAAGAAGCTCTACCCGGCCCAGCTCGACGCGATCCGGGGGCGCTTCGCCTATGCGGAAAAGGCTCGGGAGGCGGCGCTCTTCGCAGAGCTCCTGCGGCTCGGGCGGGAAGGAGCAGCCGCCGACCAGGTCGATCGGGTCCAGGCGGACTTCGAATCCTTCCGCGGTGGGCTGCGCTCGGCCCTCCAGGTGATCGAGCACGCCAACGAGCCGACGGTGCTGTCCGAGGGAGACTTCACCCGCATCGCCGAGATCGCGGAGCTCACCTACGTCGACGCCGACGGGCGGCGGGAACGGCTGCTCCGCCCGGACGAGGTCGAGAGCCTCCAGGTGACCAAGGGATCCCTCACCGCGGGGGAGCTCGACGAGATCCGCTCCCACGTGGTCCACACCTTCGCTTTCCTACGCCGCATCCCCTGGGGGAAGACCTTCTCCCGCATCCCCGAGATCGCTGCCGCACACCACGAAAAGCTCGATGGCTCGGGCTACCCCCATCGGCTGACCGCCGACCGGATCCCCCTGCCGTCGAAGATCATGACCATCGCCGACATCTACGACGCCTTGACCGCGCGGGACCGCCCCTACAAGCGGGCGATGCCGGCGGAGCGAGCCCTCGAGATCCTCGGCTTCGAGGTCCAGGCCCAGCACGTCGACGGCGAGCTCGTTCGATTGTTCACCGACGCCGACGTCTTCCGCGCCGTCGACCAGCATCTCCAGTACTGACGGCGGGCGGCGTGACGACCGGCGCCGGGCCTCACCGCCGGAGCGGAGAGTGAGTGGGCGATGAAGCCCGGCGCCGTCTGTTGTGCCGCCACCCCCGGTTGCCCGGGGCCCCCCTCGAACGAGCCGTGGTCGGTCGGAGTGGAAAGGGACCGACTGGCTCTCGGTTTCGCCTTGCGGTCGGCCGCCGAAGCGGCTTTTCCGCAGAGTCGAGCCCTCTCCCGGGGGACGAGAGCTCGAGGACGATCGCGTACCTGGAACGTAGTGCTTGCTGGTCGATGTGTGTGGTTGGTGTGCCCCCCGAGGCTCCCGCGGGAGCTGCGTGGGACACCCCGTAGACGTCCTCCGGGGGAAACCTGACAGACGGGCGCCGCTTTTTTTTCGGAGCGATTTGACGCCCCGCGACCGGCGTCGGTAGGGTCCGCTCTCTGCCATGGGCAGGGTGCTCCAGGTCGTTTCCCGGGCCGTCATCTGGCTCGAAGAACAGGTGCTCTCCGGGAGCGTGCTGCTTTTGGCCTTCCTGACCCTGGCGAACGTCATCGGACGAAGCCTCTTCGGCCAGAGCCTGGCGTCGGCGGAAGAGCTCAGCCGGTTCCTCATCGTGCTGCTCACATTCGTGGGTCTCGGCTACGGGGCGAGCAAAGGCCGTCACATCCGGATGACCGCCTTCTACGACCAGCTTCCGGAACGCCCCCGGAAGGCGATGATGCTGATCATCTCGGGGACGACGGCGCTGCTCCTCGGCGCGTTCACCTGGCTGGCCTTCCGCTACGTGCTCGGGACGGTGCGGCCCCTCGGCGCCGTCTCCCCGGTGCTCGAGGTGCCCGTCTACCTCGTCTACCTGGCGGCGCCCCTCGGCCTGCTGCTGGCGACGGTCCAGTACGCTCTGGCCTTCCTTCGGAATCTGACCACCCCGGGGGTCTACCTGTCCTGGCGGCTTCGGGAGGACGAGGCGGCCGGCGAGGAACCCGTCCCGTCCGAGCCCTAGGGGGCGTCCGGGGAAAGCGCGGAACGCTCGATGACCTGGGTGATCGCCGGCTTGATGCTGCTGCTTCTCTTCATGGGCTACCCCATGAAGGTGCCGCTCCTGGCCACCGCCATGGTGGTCGTGCTGGTGTTCTTTCCCGGGGCGGCGCCGGAGACCCTGGTCCAGCAGATGATCGGCGGGGTCCAGCCGGCGGCGCTCATCGCCGTCCCCATGTTCATCTTCGCGGCCGACATCATGACCCAGGGGCAGGCGGCGGACCGGCTCCTGGACCTCGTGGGGCGTTTCGTCGGTCACCTGCGGGGCGGGCTCCCGGTCACCACGGCGGTGAGCTGCACCCTCTTCGGGGCGCTGAGCGGCTCGACCCAGGCGACGGTGGTCGCGATCGGCGGACCCCTCCGTCCCCGCCTCCTCTCCGCCGGCTACACGGATTCCTTCGCCACCGCCCTCATCATCAACTCGAGTGACATCGCCCTGCTGATCCCGCCCAGCATCGGGATGATCGTCTACGGGGTGGTCAGCGGGACCAGCATCGGCGAGCTGTTCATCGCTGGCATCGGTCCCGGGCTGCTCATCCTGGTCCTGTTCTGCATCTACGCGGTGGTCGCGAGCATCCGCCTGAAGATCGCCCCCCTGCCCCCGGCGAGCTGGTCCGAGCGCTGGGTGGCGATGCGTCGGGCGGCGCTCCCCATGGGCTTCCCGGTGATCGTCGTCGGCGGGATCTACGCCGGGGTGTTCAGCCCGACGGAAGCGGCGACGGTCAGCGTCGCCTACGCCCTGTTCTTGGAGGTGGTGGTCTGGCGCCATCTTCGGATTCGCGACATTCCCAAGATCGCGCGGTCGACGGGGCTCATCACCGCGGTGGTCTTCGTCCTCGTCGGGGCGGGGACCGCCTTCAGCTGGTCCATCGCCTACGCCCAGCTGCCGGAAGCCCTGATCCAGGATGGGCTCGGGCTTTCCGCCGATTCCGGCTACGCGGCGATCATGGTGACCATCGCCGTCGCCTTCTTCATCGGCTGCATGTTCGTCGACCCGATCGTCGTGATCCTGATCCTGACGCCGATCTTCCACCCGGTGGCGGTCGAAGCCGGCATCGACCCGGTGCTCGTGGGGACGGTGGTCACGTTGCAGGTCGCCATCGGTTCGGCGACACCGCCCTTTGGCGTCGACATCTTCACCGCGATGGCGATCTTCCGCCGACCGTACCTGGAGATCGTCCGGGGGACGCCGCCCTTCATAGTGATCCTGGTGCTGGCGGCGGCGCTGGTCATCACCTTTCCGGATACGGCTCTGTTTCTGCGGGACCTGGCCTTCGCCGAATG
>DAPKRP010000201.1:0-2309 GCA_031800515.1 Polyangiaceae bacterium LLY-WYZ-14_1
GACGGTCTGCGGCGCTACATGGCGACCCACCGCTTCGGGACCGCCACCGCCGACGACCTGCTCGCCGCCCTGGACGCCGCCAGCGGCCGGGACGTGGCCGGTCCCTTCCGCACCTTCCTCTTTCAGTCCGGGGTCCCGCTCCTCACCGCCGAGCTCGACTGCGGCCCCGACCGGGCGCCCCGGGCCTCCCTCGCCCAGCGCCGGTATCTGCCCCTCGGCTCGGAGCTCGAGGCGGACCGGCGCTGGCAGATCCCGGTGTGCCTTCGGTTCGGTGGCGGGGACGCCGGGGAGGGCCGAACCTGTGGTCTTCTGTCCGGCGAGACCGGGTCCATCCCCCTCGACGCCCCGGAAGGCACCTGCCCCGGCTGGCTGCTTCCGAACGCCGACGCCGCCGGCTACTACCGCTTCCGCCTGCCGTCGACGGGCCTCGACGCCCTGCGACGGGAGGCCTGGCCCTCCCTGTCTCCCCAGGAGCGGTTGGCGGTGGTCGACACGCTTCACTCCGGGCTGCGGGATGGCAGCCTGCTCCTCGTCGACGTGCTCCCCTGGCTCGAGCCTCTGTCCCAGGACGAGACGCGCCTGGTCGCCATGGCGCCGGCGGCGATCCTGGCCGAGACCCGCGAGCACTACGTGCCGGACGCCCTCGTGCCTGCCGTCGACGCCCAGGGCCGAGCCCTCTACCGCCGTCGTATGACGCGCATCGGCCTGGAAGCGCGGCCCGACGACGCGCCGACGACCCGCCTGCTCCGGGGCGAGATGGCCGGCTTCCTCGCCTTGACCGTCGACGACCCGAGGACCCGGCGGGCGCTGATGGCGGACGCCCAGCGCTACCTCGGATCGAACCGGCGCCGCGCCTCGGAGGAAGACGGCCCGCCGTTTCCCGACGCGCTGCCGCCGGACCTGGTCGGCGCCGCCCTGACCGTCGCCGTGGAAGAAGGGGGAGCCGACATGTTCGACGCCCTCGAAACGCTCGTCCGGGGCTCCGGGGACGCCTTCTTCCGCGCCCGGGCCCTCCACGCCCTGGGCCATGCGCCCCCGGGGCCCGACGACCTGCCGGCGCGGGCCCGAAACCTCGTCCTCGACGACGCCCTTCGGGGGAACGAGCGGACCATCGTCCTCCGGGCCCAGATGGGGGAGCCCGCGCTCCGGGAGGCGGCCTGGAGCTGGCTCCAGGAGCACTTCGACGCGCTGGTGGAGCGGGTCCCGACCACCCGCGCCGGACGGCTCCCCTGGCTCGCCACCGTCTTCTGCGACGAGGACAAGCTCCGGGAGGTCGAGGCCTTCTTCGAGCCCCGGGTCGAAGCCCTCGACGGGGGGCCCCGGAACCTGGCCGGCGCCACCGAGGCGATCCGGCTCTGCGCTGCCCGCGCCGAGATCCAGCGGCCCTCGGCGACGGAGGCCTTCCAGGGGCGCTGAGCGGGGCCGCGAGCGGGGCCCCGGTCGCGACCGGGAGCGGGCGCCGCGCGATCCACAGTGATGTGGTAGAAATCCGCTCATGCTGACGGAGGTCGACGTCCACGGCATGGCCCTGGCCCGCCTGACCCGGGAGGAGCTCCTGGATCATCTCTTCGGGGAGCTCGCCCGGGGGCGGGGCGGCTGGGTCGTCACCGCCAACCTCGATTTCCTAAGGCGGCAGCACCGGGACCCGGCGGCCCGGGCCCTCTTCGCCGCCGCCGACCTCCGGGTGGCGGACGGGATGCCCCTGGTCTGGGCCTCTCGCCTCCAAGGCGGTCTCTCCCTGCCCGAACGGGTGGCGGGAAGCGACCTGGGAGGCGCGATCGCCGCCCGCTGCGCCCGAGAGGGTCGCCGGCTGTACCTGCTCGGGGGGGCCCCGGGGGCGGCCGAGGGAGCCGCCGCCGCCCTCCTGGCGGAGCATCCGGACCTGCCCCCGGTCGGCTTCTCCAGCCCGACGCTGTCGACCCGCCCCCGCCCGGAGGAGGTGGAAGCGGTCGTCGCCGAGCTCGAGGCCCATCGACCGGACGTCGTCCTCGCCGCCTTCGGCTCTCCGAAGCAGGAGCACCTCTGTCGCGCCCTCCGGCCCCGGCTCCCCGGCTGCTGGCTGCTGGGGGTCGGGATCACGCTGGGTTTTCTCTCCGGGCAGGTCCGCCGCGCGCCCCCCGCCTTCCAGCGGCTCGGCCTCGAATGGGTGCACCGCCTCTCCCAGGAGCCGGACCGGCTGGCCCGGCGCTACCTGATCGACGGGATCCCCTTCGCCACCGTCCTCTTCGCCGAGGCGGCCCGACGCCGGCTCCGAGGCGCCCGAACCACCCGCTGACTGGCCGTCCCGGCCCCACCCACCTCCGCCGACC
>DAPKRP010000202.1:0-5887 GCA_031800515.1 Polyangiaceae bacterium LLY-WYZ-14_1
GGTGTCGCGGGGCAGCGCCATCGCCGACGAACTGGAGGCCGCGATCGACCACAAGCGGACGATCACGGTCGTGCCGGCCTGACTCGCGCCGCGAGACGTGTCGCGACCGCTCGGCGGGTGAAGAGACGAGGGAGAGTGCCGCGTCGCGATCGCGTCGGGTCCCGGGACTTGGGCCGGGACCGGGGCCGGGGGTCGTCGTCACTCGGCGCAGCAGGCTTCGGGGTCGTCACCGTTCTCGCTCACGCGGCCGCCGTCGGCCTCGGCGGTGAGCTGGTAGAGGTTCTGACGCGCGTCGGCGAAGTAGACGTCCTCGTCGACGATCCCGATGTTCTCCAGCCGTTCCAGCGCGTACCGCACGGTCCGTGCCGAGAGCATCGACTCCTCGACGATCCCCTTCTGGGTCAGGGAGCCGTTGTACTCCAGCACTTTGAAGACGAGCTTGGCGCTCGGTGGGAGGTCCTCCAGGGTCTCCTCCTCGTCCGTTCCAGCCATCGTTACGTTTCGAAAGGCGGGGAGAGCATAAAACTTGATGCACGAGGCTCGTAGGCGACGCGGACGGGCCGCCGACGGCCGGAACGAACGGCTTTTGACGCCGGGTCGCAGAGGTGTCCGCATGGCGACCGAAACGCGGAGCGGGTTGACCGGCCACGTCCGTAGCGTGACCACGACCACGCTCGCGACCCTCCTGGGGGTGATCGCGGCCTTCCTGTCGGGCGTCCTGTTCGGTACGAGTCCCGCCACCGCGGGCAACACGCAGGCGCTCGTCCTGCTGGGCGTGTTCGTCGTCGTCCAGTTCCCGATCCACCGGCTGCTCGGGATCGACGTCGACGACTACGGTCCGAAGGACTACCTCTACATCGCGTTCATGACGTTCACCCTCTGGTTCATCACGTACACGATCCTCCTGACCGCCGGGGTTAGCCTCCCCAGCGTGGTATAATGGCCGACGACAGCATCGCGGTCGTCGACCTCGACCGCTGTCAGCCGGACCGCTGCTCGTACGAGTGTTCGAACTACTGCCCCCCAAACCGGACGGGCAAGGAGTGCATCACGGTCCGGGGTGAGGACGCCGACGAGGGCGACCCCGACCAGATCCGCATCTCCGAGGAGATCTGTCTGGGCGAGACGTGCGGCATCTGCGTCGAGAAGTGCCCGTTCGACGCCATCGAGATCATCAACCTGCCTCAGGAGCTTTCGGAGGCGCCCGTCCACCGCTACGGCGAGAACGCGTTCGCTCTCTACGGCCTGCCGGTGCCCGAGGGCGGCACCGTGACGGGCATGCTCGGCCCGAACGGCATCGGGAAGACGACGGCCGTCCGGATGCTCGCCGGCGAGATGGTCCCCAACCTGGGCGAGTGGGACGTCGACCCCTCGTGGGACGCGGTGCTGGAGCGGTTCCGCGGCTCGGAGGTGCAGAACTACGTCCGTCGGGTGCGCGACGGCGACGTCACGGTCGCCCGCAAGCCACAGTACGTCGACAAGATCCCCGACCAGTTCGACGGCAACAAGCGCGAACTGCTGGAGCGCACCGACGAGCGCGACGCGCTCGACCGACTCGTCGAGCGCCTGTCGATCGGACCGGTTCTGGACCAGCCGATCGACAGCGTCTCCGGCGGCGAACTCCAGCGCGTCGCGCTCGCCGCCACGCTGGCGCGCGACGCCGACTTCTACTTCTTGGACGAGATCACGCCGTACCTCGACATCGGCCAGCGGGTCGCGGCCGCGCGCCTGATCCGCGAACTGGCCGAGGAGGGCGATCGGTCGATGCTGGTGGTCGAACACGACCTGGCCGTCCTGGACCTGTTGACGGACTCGCTCCACGTGGCGTACGGCGAGCCGGCGGCGTTCGGCGTCATCACGCCGCCCAAATCCGTGCGCAACGGCATCAACGAGTACCTGAAGGGCTACCTGAACAACGAGAACATGCGCATCCGGCCGGAGGCGATCACCTTCGAGGAGCACGCGCCCCGCGAGACGACGATGACTCGAGACTTCGGCGTGAACCAGTCCCTCGTCGAGGAGCTCTTCCTCAAGTACTCGGCGAATCCCTCCTCCGTATCGCATTCCTGGCGACGCTACTTCGAGAGCCTTCCCCCCGAGGACGTGCCGCGGCTGACCAGCCCGGGGGCCTTCTTCGCCCCCACCGCCGGCGGTCCCCCCCCGGAGGTCACGGCGCGACCCGCCGAGCCCCGAGGAAACGGCGGCAACGGTCATCCCCCCGGCGCCCCCGGGGCGGCGGGCAACGGCGCCGGCATCACCGGGACCACCCTGGTGCCGTTCCTGCCCCCGACGGCGGAGCTGGCCCCCGCCCTCGTCGACGAGACCTCCGGGACCCCGGCGGCGGACCGCAAGTCCTTTCCGCCGAGCCGGGATCGGCTCCTCGCCAACCAGCTGCAGGGTCGGGTCTCGGCGATGGTCAACGCCTACCGGGTGCGGGGGCATCTCTTCGCCGACCTCGACCCCCTGGGGCTCCAGGACAAGCCGCCGGTGGAGCTCGACCTCGATCATTACGGGCTCGGGAACGTCGACCCGGAAACGATGTTCGCCACCGGCGATATGGCCTGCCCGGAAGAAGCCCTGCCGCTTCGGGAGATCGTGCGACGCCTCGAGGAGACCTACTGCCGGACCATCGGCGTCGAGTTCACCTTCCTCGAGGATACGGAGCAGCGAAAGTGGCTTCAGGACCGGATGGAGTCCTCCCTGAACCACATCGATCTCGCCAGCGACGCGCAGGTCGACATCCTGACCAAGCTGACCGACGCCGAGCTCTTCGAGCAGTTTCTTCATACGAACTACGTCGGCGCGAAG
Source organism: Polyangiaceae bacterium LLY-WYZ-14_1 (assembly GCA_031800515.1). Classification (GTDB taxonomy): domain Bacteria; phylum Myxococcota_A; class Polyangia; order Polyangiales; family DAPKRP01; genus DAPKRP01. The sequence continues at coordinate 2,809 of DAPKRP010000202.1, forward strand.
CGGTTCAGCCTGGAAGGCGGTGAGGCGCTCATCCCGATGCTGTCGATGATGGTCGACAAGTCGGCGGACCACGGCGTCGAAGAGGTCGTCATCGGCATGGCCCACCGGGGGCGCCTCAACGTCCTGGCCAACATCCTCGGCAAGCCGATCCAGCAGATCTTCGCCGGCTTCGAAGACGCCAACCCCGAAGAGAACCTCGGCCGCGGGGACGTGAAGTATCACCTCGGTTACTCCCGGGACTACCGCGCCAAGGGAGGCCGAACCGTCCACCTGACCCTGACCTTCAACCCGAGCCATCTGGAGTTCGTCAACCCGGTGGTGGAAGGCCGGGTGCGGGCCAAGCAGGACCGGCGGCGGGATGCGACGCGCAGCGCCGTGCTGCCGTTGATCATCCACGGCGACGCGGCGGTGATGGGCCAGGGCGTCGTCTCCGAGACGCTCAACCTGGCGAATCTCGACGGGTACACCACGGGCGGGACCGTCCACGTCGTGATCAACAACCAGATCGGGTTCACCACGACGCCGCGGGATTCCCGTTCCTCCCGCTACTGCACGGACATCACCCGGATGCTCCGGGTCCCCGTCTTCCACGTGAACGGGGAAGACCCGGAGGCCGTCGCCCAGGTCACCACCCTGGCGGTGGAATACCGTCAGCGCTTCCAGCGGGACGTGGTCATCGACCTCTACTGCTACCGGAAGTACGGCCACAACGAAGGGGACGAGCCGCGCTTCACCCAGCCGGTCATGTACGCCGCCATCGATCGGAAACGGACGGTCCGCCACTCCTTCGTCGATCGACTGGTGGCGACGGGCAACATCACGGCGAACCACGCGGAAGAGATCGAACAGGCCAGCCTCAAGCGGCTCGAAGAGGCCCTGGAAGAGACCCGGAGCGACAACGCGGGCCCCCTCGCCCCGGATTGGATGCACGGCGTCTGGAAGGATTACTACGGCGGCCCGGACGACGCGGTCCCGGACGCCGCGACCACCCTGCCCCGGGAGACCCTGACCGACCTGCAGCGGCGCATCTCGACCCTTCCGGACGACTTCGAGGCGAACCGCAAGGTCGCGCGGCTCTTCAAGCAGCGGCTCTCCGCCGTCGAGACCGGGGACGGCTTCGACTGGGGTACCGCCGAGCACCTCGCCTTCGGCTCCCTGCTGTCGGAGGGAACCTCGGTCCGCTTCACCGGCCAGGACGCCCGCCGGGGCACCTTCTCCCACCGGCACGCCGTCATCTTCGACGCCCGGGACGGTCGCCCATACCTACCTCTGTCGGCGGTGAGCACCGGGGATGCGCGATTCGAGATCCTGGACAGCCCCCTCTCGGAGCAGGGTTGCCTGGGCTTCGAGTTCGGCTATTCGATGGATTCTCCCGATGCTCTGGTCGTCTGGGAAGCCCAGTTCGGCGACTTCGTCAACGGCGCCCAGGTCATCATCGACCAGTTCATCGCGTCGTCGGAGGACAAGTGGCACCGGCTGTCCGGGCTGGTGATGCTTCTGCCCCACGGCTTCGAAGGGCAGGGGCCGGAACACTCGAGCGCCCGGCTCGAACGGTTCCTGGCGCTCTGCGCCGAAGACAACATGCAGGTGTGCAACTTGACCACCCCTGCCCAGTACTTCCACGTGCTGCGGCGGCAGGTGCACCGGCCCTGGCGAAAGCCGCTGGTGATCATGTCGCCGAAGAGCCTCCTGCGGCATCCCCGGGCCCGCTCGACGGTCACCGAGCTCTCCGCGGAGGGCTTCCAGCCGGTGATCCCGGACGCGGCGGTCGCCGGCAAGAAGGCCCGCCGGGTGCTGCTCTGCAGCGGCAAGGTCTACTACGACCTGATCGCCGAACGGGAGAACCGGAAGATCGACGACGTGGCCATCGTGCGCCTGGAGCAGCTCTACCCGATCCGCTCGGAACGCCTGATGGAGGTGCTCGGCGCCTACCGGAAAGGCACCGAGGTCGTCTGGGTGCAGGAAGAGCTCTGGAACATGGGCGCGTGGTTCTTCATGGACGCCCGACTGCCGGGGATCCTGGGGGACCGGCACCCCCTCCGCTGCGTCTCCCGACCGGAGAGCGCGAGCCCGGCCACCGGCTCCGCCGCGAGCCACAAGCTCGAGCAAAGCCGCCTCGTCGATCAGGCGCTCCAATGAACCGATCAGGCGCTCCAACGAACAACGCCGGGGGGGACGCCCGTCCCACCCGGCGACGTTGGCCACCCGCGGCAACCGAGCCGCCGGGACCCCTACCCCATGGCGAGGTCCCGGCCGCCCCGCGCCGGGTCAGCTGCCGGCCTTCACCTGGATGCGCTTCGGCTGCTCCGCGGGCTTCTTCGGAAGCCGTAGATTGAGCAAGCCGTCCCGGTAGTCGGCGTCGATGTGGTCCGCGTCCACCGTGTCCGGCAGGGCGAAGGACCGGGAAAAGCTCCCGTAGACGCGCTCGATGCGGTGGGTGCCGCCGTTCTTCTCATCCCGTTCGAGCTTCCGCTCGCCCCGGACGGTGAGCACGTTCTTCTCGACGTTCACCTGCAGGTCGTCGGCCTTGACCCCAGGGATCTCGACCTGGACGACGATGGCGTCCTCTTCCTCGAAGATGTCCACCGCCGGCCGGAAGGCGGCCCGCTGGCCGGTCCGGTCGACCCCCAGAACCTGGTCCTGAAAACGCTGAAGCTCGGAAAATGGATCCCAATGCGCGAGCATGATGACGAACCTCCCTATCGACGTCCCTGGCGGCGCCAGGGCGTGGTTGCTCCCAGGTACCCGTGCCGGGACGTTCGAACCGGGTTTGCGCCGGTCACGAACGCCGCTTGGGTACTGGACGACGGTTTGAACTCGCCCGTCGGGCAACCCGACCGCCGTCTCAGCCGGCAAAGTAGCCAGGGCCGATCGGCTGTCAACGGGGCCCCGGGTAGGGTCGTCGGACGCTTTGGGAGCCCACGGGTCCGCTCCTTGCATTCGAGACATCTGGAACGACCGAGGGGCGGGCCCGTACATGGGTTTCCCCCTTCAGAACCGGGGCCGAGGCGCCGAATGTGAATCGGCGGCGGCCCCACCGGGCCCCGGACCGTGAATCCCGGTTCCCGGCACCCCGTCT
>DAPKRP010000203.1:0-2081 GCA_031800515.1 Polyangiaceae bacterium LLY-WYZ-14_1
CCCGGGTGCGGCTCCCGGGACGCCACCCCCCTCCGGGGGCCCGGCCTTCCCGCCGCCGCCGACCTTCTTCGCGCCCCGGCCGGACGCCGGGGGTGGCGCCGCGGGGGGCGGCGGTCTGCCCCCGCCGCCCCAGTTCACCATCGAAGCCCCGGAGATCGCCTCCGGCCTCGCCGGGACCCCGGGCTCGGGGACGACGGCCGGCGCGGGGGAGGCGACGACCACCGGTTCCCTCGACTACCTCGAGACCCTGACGATCCTGGTCGGGCTGCTCGAACAAGGACGGGGCGGCCTGCGGGGGCACTCGGCCCACGTCGCCCGGCTGACCCGCAAGCTCTGCGAGCGCATCGGTCTCGACCAGGACGCCCGCCATGGCGTCATGGTCGCCGCCCTGCTGCACGACCTCGGGAAGACCTCGAGCGCCTACCACCTGACCGCCTTGAACGTGCACCAGTACGAGGGTCACCGGATCCAGGCGAAGAAGACCTTTCTCTCCCCGCTTCGTCTCCTCGATTCCGCCCATCTGCCGGCGTCCGCCGAACGCGCCCTTCAGCACCTCTACGAACGCTGGGACGGTCAGGGCTTCCCGGACCGCCTCGCCGGCAAGGACATCCCCCTCGGCTCCCGGATTCTGGCCCTGGCGGAGAGCTACTCGGACCTGACCCTCCACGACAAGAACCCCTTCCGGAAGTCCCTGGCGCCGGCAGAGGCCTGGGAGGCGATCGGGCGGCACAAGGGCACCTTCTTCGATCCGAATCTGGTGGATCTCTTCCGGGTGGTCGTCCTCGGGGACGATCTGAAGTCGAAGCTCCTCGCGGATCGCCCGCAGGTGCTGGTCGTCGACCCGGACCCGGAGGAGACGACGGTCCTCGAGCTGCGCATGCTCGAGCGCGGCTACGAGGTCGTGGTGGCCCGGGACGCGGAAGAGGGGCTGGAGCGGCTCGGGGAGGGCGGCTTCGACCTCTTGCTCCTCGAGGTCGAGCTCACCCCGGAAAACGGCTTCGACCTGGCGACGAAAGCCCGGGAACGGTCTCCGGACCTGCCCGTCGTGTTCCTGACCCGGAAGGGGGATCGGGAATCGGTCAATCGCGGCTTCGAGCTCGGGGCCGCCGACTACCTGGTCAAGCCCGCCTCGCCGGACGTCGTCGCGGCCAAGGTGCGCCAGATCCTCTCCCGGGAGGACGCCTCTCGGAAGGCGGGTCGCGGGGTGAGCGGCTCCCTCCAGGAGATGTCCCTCCCGGACGTGATCCAGATCCTGTCGAACGGCCGGAAGACCGGCCGGCTCGAGATCCAGAGCGACGGTCGACGTGGGGAGATCCAGTTCTCCGACGGGATGATCTTCGACGCCCGCTTCGGCAGCGTCGCCGGCGCCGAGGCGGTCTACGCCCTCCTGGTGGTCCAGGCGGGAGAGTTCACCCTCGACCCGGACTTCAAGCCGACCGAGCGCCACATCCAGGACGCGACGGAGAGCCTGCTCCTCGAGGGTATGCGCCGCCTCGACGAAGCGGGCCGCTGACATAACGCTTCGGTCGCCGCGGTCTCGGGACCCCTGGGACTTCCACGCGGCGACGGGAGCAGCGTCCGTCAGGCGGCGGTCGCGAGCCAGGCGGCGGCGGCGAGGGCGGCGAGGACGAGGCTCGTCGCGAGCCGCCGCCGGACGAATCGCCCCTGGGGCCCCCGGCCGCGATGCGCCCGGAGGGCGGGGCCGACGAAGAGGGTCAGGACGGCGACGCCCAGGGCGACGGCGACCACCGAGACGAGCACCCGCGCCTCCCGCGCCGCCTCCGACCAGGCCGTGTCCATCCAGGCCCCCTCCGGCAGGGCCACGGGGAACCAGACCAACGCGACCGCGCCCATCAGGGACACGGCGAGGAGGCCCCGGCGGAGCCATCGGGTGGCCGCCGGGTCTCGGGGCAGGGCCTCGGCGTCGTCGAGGGGGCGAGAACGCCCCGGGTGCTCACGCCGGGGGACGCCGGTCTCGGCGGCGGCGACCACGACGTAGGCGGCCAGGGACGCGAGGCCCAGCAGCCAGCCTGGCCCCGACGCCGGCGGCTCCTGGAGCGTCCCCTCGATGCCCAGGAGCC
>DAPKRP010000204.1:0-2071 GCA_031800515.1 Polyangiaceae bacterium LLY-WYZ-14_1
CCCTGCCCCCGCCTTCGGCGCGGCGGTCCTCGCCGCCGCCCTGATCGCACCGCGCCCGACCCCGGCACAGCACCGGGTCTCCTTCCGGGGCGAAGACGCCCTGGGCGGGACCTACGACATCCGCAGGGCCCGAGGCGAAAAGGTCGTGGTCGCCGTGTTCACGACGGAGGACGCCCAGGACACCACCACCGCTCTCTTCGTCCACCTCGATCGGGCGCTGCTCGCCGACCCCGAGGTCCACTGGCTCAGCGTCGCCGACGTTCGGGGCTACGGGAACGTGCTCACCCGGGGCATCGCCGAGTCCAAGCTGCGGGGCTCCATGCGGGACGGGATCGCCGACCGACGGCGCCGGATCCGCGCCCAGCACGACGACGCGGACCCCGCCATCGCCCGAAACTGGCGCCTCTTCGGGGATTTCGACGGCCGCATTCTCCGAGCCTTCGGGGTCCGCCAGGAGCTAGGGGAAGAGCCCGTCACCTACGTCGTCGACGGCCGGGGCCGGCGCAGTCGGGCCTTCGTCGGCCATTCCCGAGCGGTGGCCCGGCGCATCCTGGCGGCGATCGAGCAGGCCCGGGGCACGCTGGAAGACTGAACCGGACGACGAGCGCGCGGCTATCGTCTGGCGGAGGGTAGGCGTCTGGCGGAGGTTGGGCGTCGGGTCGTCGTGCTGGCCGGGACCGGGGCGCCGGAACCGGGGGGGCCGACCCTCCCAGGGAGAGGGGAAGCCAAGGAGTGCGAAGCTCGGTAGGGGAGGCCTGGGTTCCCGCGGAACCTCAGGGACCGGAGATGTAGTCGACATCCACCTACACGGTCTACCGGTCGGTCTTGCGTTTTCGCACTCAGCCCCTTCCGGTCCTCTCACAAGAGTCCGAAGATCGCCTTCCGCCGCAGGTCGTCGAGGCGCCGGGCGAGGTCCGCCCCGTCGATGTCCGCGAAGCGCTCGGCGAGGAAAAAGGGCGGGCGGCCGTCCCGATGAGCCAGGACGAGCGCCCGTCGATCCGGGTCCCAGCCGATGCCCTGAAGCTCGTACCAGTCGAAGTGGGTCGCCCGGGGCGCATCGGCGGACTGCCAGTGGAGCCCGTCGGTCCGCACGATGAGGGACGAGTCCCGGTCCATCAGGCGCCGGAGCCCGAGGATCGCCGTGAGCCCCCCCGCGCCGATGAGGAGCAGGCCCCCGCCGAGAAGGACGACCTCGCCGGGGGCCGGGGGTCGGACCAGTCGCTGGCTCAGGGTGCCCGGGGCCGGTGAGGACGCGGCCCCCGGGACGTCCGGCGGCTCCCGAAAGATGACGGTGTGGGCCAGGGCGAGGGCGCCCAGGGTCATCAATAGGGCGGCGGGCAGGAGGGCCCGCCGGATCGCCGGGGTCGCATCGGGTCGGTACCACTCCACCACCCGGGCTCGGGGATCGCGGGCGGGGTGGTCGTCCCGGGCGCGGTCGATGGGTGGGGAGCTGGGGTCGAGGTCGTCCATCGGCGGGTCGCCGGCCTAGCCGCGGCGGGCCCCACGATAGCAGCCCCGTGGGGTGCACCCGGCTACCGAAGCACGGTAGGGGCGCGGGGACCGTCTCAGGGCGCCGGGGTCCCGCTGCCGCCCGCTCCGGCCCCCTGGCGACGGGCGGCGAGCTCTTCCGCCTCCCGGTCGATGTCCGGGTTTCCCGGGTCGAAGCGCCGGGCGTCCGCCAGGGCGGCCTCCGCCGCCTCCCAGCGAGCCTCCGCGATGGCCCGCCGAGCGCGGGACAGGGCGTCCTTCGCCGCCTCTTCCCGTTCGTGGGCGGTCAGGGGGACCGGCGTCTGCCCCGCATCGACCGCGTCGCCGTCCACGCCGGCGTCCGGGTCGAGGGCGTCCGCACCCGCCTCCTCGGCGGGGTCGGCGTCCGAGGAGGCCTCCAGCGTCTCGTCGCCCCCGGCGCCGGAACCGGCGTCCCGGCCGAGCCCCGCGTCCCCAGCGCCTTCGACCCCCGCATCCGCCAGGGGCTCCGCCCCGAAGAGGGCGGCGAGCTCCGAGGCTCCTCGCCCCGCCGGTCCGCTGAAGGCATAGACCAGCACCGCCCCCAGGCCGAGGGCCCCGAGCA
>DAPKRP010000205.1:0-8583 GCA_031800515.1 Polyangiaceae bacterium LLY-WYZ-14_1
TCGTCTTCGAGGACGGTCGGCGCGAGCCGCTTCCCGTCGACCAGGTCGGCTCCTGGGTCGTGGGCGGGGGCGGGCTCAAGGAGGGCGTGCGCCACCTCGAGCTCACCGAGCCGAGCGCCCTGCTGGAAGGCGGGCTCGTCCTGGTGGACACCCCCGGGGTCAACGACCTCAACCTGCAGCGGGCGGAGATCACCTACGGCTACGTGCCCCGGGCCGACGCCGTCATCTTCCTCCTCGATGCGGGGCAGATCTTGAAGGATTCGGAACGGAGCTTTCTCGCCGGGAAGCTCCTCTCCGGGGTCGCCGACCGGGTGCTCTTCGTCCTGAACAAGGTCGACCTCTTGGACGACGCCGAGCTCGCGGAGGCCATCGCCTACGCCGAGACCCACCTGGCGGAGCTCCTGCCGACGCCCAAGCTCTTCCCGGTCTCCGCCGAGCGCGCCCTCCGCCGCGTGCAGCGGGCCCCGGGGACCGGGGGGAGCGCCCTGGAGGAAGGCGTCGGCGGCCACGACGACGACGACGACAGCGGCATGCCCGGCTTCGTCGACGCCCTCACCCGCTACCTGCGGGAAGAACGGGGCCGGGTGCTCCTCGACGCGGCCGTCGCGGACGGGCGGCGGGTGGTGGCCGTGCTGCGGTCGGGTCTCGAGGCCCAGCAACGCGCCCTCGCCATGGAACGGGACGAGCTCACCACCCGTCTCGAAGGCCTGGAGGGGGAGCTCGCCCTCGCCGGTTCCGCCCGGGAGGAACGGGAGGCTCGGATCCGGGAGGCACTGATCGGGGTCAAGGCGGTCGTCGAGGCGGATGTCGAGCGCTTCGCCGCCCGTTTCGCCGAAGAGCTCCCCAGGGAGATCGACGAGGCTCGATCCGACGACCTCCGACGTTTTCTGCCCGGGTTCCTCGAAGACCGCTTCCGGAGCTTCGCCGATGAGGAAGCCCGGGACGTGGCCCGACGGCTCGAGCGCATCGCCGAGGACGCCATCGCCTTCCTCGGCGAGGACATGGAGAAGCGGGAAGGTCGGCTCAAGGATGCCCTGGGCGCGGCCGCCCCCCGGCTGGAGCTCGGGGTCGATACCTTCGCCTACGACGTCGGGGTCTTCGCCCTCGGCGCCTTCGGGCTCGCCCTGATGGCGCTGTCGAACGCCCTGGTCGGCGGGGCGATGACCCTGGCGGCGCCGGTCCTCGCGGTGGTCTTTCGGGGCCGGGCGGACCAGGAGCTCAAGCGGCGGGCGGCGGAGGACGCACCGAAGGCGGTGGCCCAGGCGGCGTCGGAGATGCGGGCCGCCTTCGGCCGCCAGATCGATGCCTTCGGCGAGCGCCTGACCACCTTCCTGCGGGAGGCGGACGAAGAGATGACCCAAAGCCTCGCCGAGGTCCTCCGGGAGGTGCAGCGGGCGGCGCAGGAAGGGGAGCCGGCGAAACGGGATCTCGAGCGCCGCTCCGGCCAGCATCTCGCTCGCCTGGGCGCCCTGGACGCCCGCCTCAACACCCTCTGAGAGGGTGCCGTTCCGAGGGGCGCTGGGAAGCCGCGGACGCTCGTCGGCGGGCGCGTCACCGCGAGACGGGTGACGGGCGAGCCCAGGCGAGCACCTCGACCAGGAGGGCGGCGGCGAGAGCGGCGGTCTGGTCTCCCGGGTGCCGGTGGACTTCGGTGAGGTCCACCGCGGCGAGGGGCAGCCCCGGGAGCACGGTCGCGAGGGCCTGCCGCACGGCGAAGACGGAGGGACCGAGGGGAACGGGCACCCCGGTGCCCGGGGCGACGGACGGGTCCAGGGCGTCGATGTCGACGGTGAGGTGCCAGCCCTGGACGGGGGGCAGGGGATGGCGCCAGGGGGTCGGTGCCGCGGTCAGACTCCGGCGTGCCCGTTCCCCGGCGTTCCGGGAGGACCAGGATTCGAGGGCCCTCGCCCCGACCAGCTCGTCTACGCCGAGCGCGGCGAGAAACCGCTGGCCCAGGTGCTCGTCGTCGGCGTCGTCGTTCCCGCCGTCGACCGCCGTCGGTCGCGGTGGCGCGGCCCCGGGCGAGGCCCCGTCATCCCCCGCCGGGCGTCCGGGGGGGCCGGCCTCCGGCAGGTGATCCAGCAGCCGGCGGGGAACCGGATGCCAGCCGCGGGCGCCGAGCTGAAGCAGGTAGCGGACGTGGGGAAGGCGCCGGGCATGGGTGACCCAGGTGGCATGGGTGAGGTCGGCCTCGGGGCTCGGGGCGGCGTCGAGATGGGCATCGACGTGAAGCACCCCGAGGCCCCCTTGGGCACAGCCTTCTTCGAGGCCCGCGGTGACCCCCAGGCTGATGCTGTGGTCGCCGCCGAGCACCACCGGCAGGGCGCCGGCCTGGGCGACCGCCCGGACGACCTGGGCGACCCGGGCGGCGACGGCTTCCGGCCCGTCGTCGGCGTCGTCGGGTTCCCCTCCGGCCGTCCCTCCCGGCGCTTCCCCCCGCTCGAGGGCCAGGTCCCCGAGGTCGCCGAAGCGAACTCCGGCGAGGACGCGCCGGGCCCCCCGGTCGAGGTCCAGGGCGCCCTCCGGACGCCCGGTTCGGGGGTCGACCCGGTAGGCGAAGCTCGCCACGGAAGCCTCCCGGATCGCCGCCGGCCCCTCCGCCGCGCCCTCCCGTCCGGGCGCGGCGCCATCGTAGGGGACGCCGAAGACCACGACGTCGACCGCGCCCCGGAGGACCTGCGATAGGGTGACCTCCGGCGCTCCGAAGCAGGGGAAGGGGCTCGGCCGTCGGAAGCGGAGCCCGGAGGCGCCCCCGCCGGGGGTCAGAGCGTCTCCCCGTCGAAGAGCGCCTCCATCGGCTCCCGTCGGCGCACGACCCGGTGGCGGCCATCTTCCACCAGCACCTCCGGGGGGCGCAGCCGCGCGTTGTAGCGGCTCGACATCGTCATGCCGTAGGCCCCGGCGGAGGCGATGGCGAGGAGGTCCCCCCGGACCACCGGGGGCATCCGACGGTCGATGGCGAAGAAGTCCCCCGTCTCGCAGACGGGGCCGACGACGTCGCTGACCATCCCCGGGGCGGCGGCCGCGTCCCGGGAGGGCCGCACGGCGTAGATCTCGTGGTGCGCGTCGTAGAGGGCCGGACGGATGAGCTCGGTCATCCCCGCATCCACCAGCAGGAAGCGTTTCGGTGGACGGTCCTTCACGAAGAGCACCCGGGTCAGCAGCACCCCGGCGTTCCCCACCAGGCTGCGCCCTGGCTCGACGATGAGCTCGAGCTCGTCCGGGGCGAGGCCTCCCGCCTGGAGCCCCCGGCGAACCGCCTCGGCGTAGGCCGCCGTGGGCGGAAAGGCGTCGTCTTCGCGCCCATAGGGGATGGGAAATCCGCCGCCGACGTCGATGGCGCGGATCGGTGCCCCCGCCTCCCGGCATTCCCGGGCGAAGCGGGCGAGGATCGTGGTCGCTTCCTCGAGGGGGGCCGGCGTCGGGAGCTGGGATCCGATGTGGCAGGCCACGCACTCGAGGGACAGGGCCGGATGATCGACCAGGGCCCGGAGGACCTGCCGGGCGGCCGGGATGGTCAGGCCGAACTTCGAGTCCGCGAGCCCCGTCGCGATGTAGGGGTGGGTCTCCGCATCGACGTCGGGATTGACCCGGAGAGCGATGCGCGGCCGCTTCCCCGCCGCCTGGGCCAGCTCGGCGAGGACGGGGATCTCCTCGGCGCTTTCCAGATGGATGCGGATGCCCGCCTCCATCGCCGCTCGGTACTCGTCGTCCCGCTTGGCGACCCCGCTGAAGACGATCTTGTTCGGGTCCACACCGGCCCGGAGGCACTTTTCGAGCTCCCCGACGGAGACGATGTCCGCGCCGCAGCCCCGGCCGGCGAGGCGAGCCAGGAGGGCGAGGCTCGCGTTGGCCTTCATCGCGTAGGCCACCACCCGCCGGGGGGCGAAGGAGAGGGCGCCGTCGAGCTCGTCGAAGGCGGCGTCCACCGCCCGGGCCGCATAGACGAAGCAGGGGGTGCCGACCTCCGCCGCCAACCCGTCGAGAGGCACCCCGTCGAAGGATAGGGTGCCGGCCGGCACCCCCCCGGTCCGGGCGAGGAACGGAGCGCCCACCAGCGGGGGCTCGGCATCCGGGGCGCGGCTCGCCCCACGGTCTTCGGGCTCGGTCATGGCGAGCCGGTGTCTTGGTCCGCCGGCGGGGCCGCCGCCACCCCCGCGCCGGCGGCCAGGCCGTCCGGGTCCACCCCCCGAGCGACGAGGCGTCGACGGAGGTCTTCGGCCGCCGCCCGCACCTGGCGCCGGGCTGGACCCCCCGGCAGGTCCCGCCGTTCCACCATGGTCTCGAGGTCGAGGGCCTGCCTCACCCCGTCGTCCAGGGCCGGGTGGATCCCCTGGAGCTCGTCGAGGGAGAGGTCGATCAGGGGAACCCGAAGCGCGATCGCCCGGCGGACCAGGGCCCCGGCAGCGTGGTGCGCCTCTCGGAAGGGGACGCCCCGGGCGGCCAGCCAATCGGCGACCTCCGTCGCCTCGACGTAGCCTTCCTTGAGCGCCTGTCGCATGCGCTCCCCGCGAAAGCTCAGGGTGGCGATGGCGCCGGCGAGGACGTCGAGGCTGTCGTCCACCGTATCGAAGGCGTCGAAGACCGGCGGCTTGTCCTCCTGCATGTCCCGGTTGTAGGCGAGGGGCAGGCCCTTGAGCATCACCAGCAGGCTCACCAGGTCCCCCACCACCCGGCCGCTCTTGCCCCGGACCAGCTCCGCCATGTCCGGGTTCTTCTTCTGGGGCATCATCGACGAGCCCGTCGCGTAGGCGTCCGCCATCTCGACGAAGCCGAACTCCTGGCTCGACCAGAGCACGAGCTCTTCGGCGATGCGGGACAGGTGGATGGCGGCGTTGGCGAGGGCGGCGACGGTCTCGACCAGAAAATCCCGGTCGGCGACGGTATCGAGGGAGTTCCGGGTGGGCGCCTCGAAGCCGAGGGCCCGGGCGGTGTCCTCCCGGTCCAGGGGGAAGGTCGTCCCGGCGAGGGCGCCGGCACCGAGGGGGCACCGGTTCATCCAACGGGCCGCGTCCGAGAGCCGGTCCCGGTCCCGCTCGAGCATCTCGGCCCAGGCCAGCAGGTGATGGGCGAGGCGCACCGGCTGAGCCCGCTGAAGGTGGGTGTAGCCGGGCAGGAGGATTTCGATGGTGCCCTCGGCCCGGCGCAGCAGCACGGAGACGATCCGGTCGATGCGGCGGGCCGTCCCGGCGCAGGCCCGTCGGGTCCAGAGGCGCATGTCCGTGGCCACCTGGTCGTTCCGACTCCGCCCGGTGTGGAGGCGACCGCCGGCATCGCCGATGCGCTCGGTCAGGGTCGCCTCGACGTTCATGTGCACGTCCTCCCGAGCGTCGTCCCAGGGGAAGTCGTCCCGGGTGACCTCCGCGGCCAGCTGCTCGAGCCCTTCGACGATGCGGGCGACGTCCGCCGCGTCGAGGATGCCTCGGCGGCCGAGCATGCGGACGTGGGCCAGGGAGCCCTCCACGTCTTCCCGGGCGAGCCGCCGGTCGAAGGCGACGCTGGCGCTGAACCGGGTCGCCGTCTCGTCGAGGGGCGCGTCGAAGCGCCCGCCCCAGGCCTTGTCGCTCATCCCCGATGGATAGCAGACCGGGTGCCGCTTCCGGACGTGGCCGTGTGCCCGCCGAGGACCGCCGGCGAGGTCAGCTCCGGGCCGGCACCCGGAGGTCGATCCGGGTCAAGAGCCGGGTCCCGAGCCCGAGGGTGCTGCCGTCGATGGCGAGGCCGAGGAGGGCGGCGATGCCCGGCCCGACGAGCCCGGCGGTGGCCAGGACGACGACGAGCCCGCCGAGGGCCACCGAGCCGAAGGTCGCCCGGCGGCTCACCCCGCGGGCCGCTCGGGCGATCCAGAGGGCAGCGGCGGCGTCCCGGAGGTCCTGGCTCGCCAGGGCGATGCCCCGTTCCCCGGCGGAGGCTCCCGCCGCATCGAGGGCGATGGGCACGTCCGCCGCCCGCAGCACCGCCTCGTCGTGGGCCGGGATCCCGACCGCCGCCACCAGGCCCGAGGGCCCCCGAAGCCGCTGGACCTCGTCCCCCCGCTCCCCAGGAGAGAGCTCCGCCCGGACGTTGACGAGGTCCAGGTCCTTCGCGAACACCTCGACCGTCCCCCGGTGGTCGCCGCTCAGGAGCACGACCTCGACGTCCAGGTCGAAGAGCCGCTGGACGGCGGCCCGGGCGCCCGGGAGGGGCCGGTCCGCGAGCACGAAGATCGCCCGGACGTGGCCCCCGACCCCGAGGAACAGGACCGTCTTCCCTGTCGTCTCGAAGGGGGCCGCCTCGGCGTCGGCGACCGCCACGCTGACCCCCGCGGCGAGGAGCAGCTGGCGGTTGCCGAAGACGATCTCCTCGCCCTCCGGGCTGACGCCGGTGATCCCCCGACCGGGCATGGGAAGGACGCGGCGAACCGCCACGGGCTCGACCCGGTGCCGCTCTGCGTGGCGCAGCACGCCGCGGGCGATGGGGTGGTCCTCGACGGCGGTCTCGATCCCCGCGGCGAGGGCCAGGGCCCGGTCGCTCGAGGCGCCCTCGACGGGAAGCACCTCGACCACCACCGGCCGGCCCTCGGTGAGCTGACCCCGGGTGCCCAGGGCGCAGACGGTCACCCGGCCCGCCCGGTCGAGCACCGCCGCCTCGGGGAAGAACACCCCCCGACGGGCCGCGGAGAGCGCCGCGCCGACCAGGGGAAGCTCCGCCGCTCGGCGGATGCCGACGAAGGGGACCCCGACCAGGACGGCCCCGGCGGCGGCGAGGGCGCCGGCGACCCCAGCCGTGCCGCCGATGGCGAGGGCCCCCGTCGCGCCGGCCAGGGCGGCGAGGCCGGCCCAGCCGGCGACCCCGTTGGCCACCCGGGCGACGGTCGCCGCTCCGGGTCCTTCCCCGGAGCCGAAGCGGCGCGGGCGGACCAGGGCGCGCTCGTTCCCCGACCGGCTGACCGTGATCCGGAGGGCACCCTCGGTGACCCGGGCACCGGCCAGGATCGGGTCCCCGGGGCGCCGGCGCACCGGCGTGCGCGCCCCCGGGTGGAGCAGGACGAGGCCCGTCCCGGCGCGGACGACCCCGTCGACGCCGACCACCTCGTCCTCGAAGGCGAGGACGTCCTCGCCGACCCGGATCTCCGCCGCCGGCCGCTCGGCGACGTCGACCTCGAAGGGGTTCGCCTCGTCCGGGACCGGGACCCGGAGGGTTTGCGGGAGCTCCGCCGTGAGCTCGGCGGCCAGCCGACGTACCGGGAGACGGGCCCGGCGGTCGAGCCAGCTCCGGAGCAGCACCGTGCTGGTGGCGACCGCCGCCCCGACGAGGGGGCCCGCGGGACCGCCGGGCTCCTCGATGAGCAAGGCGGCGACGGCGGCGAGGGCCGCCCCGACGGCGCCGAGGACCCCGCCCCAGCCGCTGTCGAGCCGCTGGAGGGCGCGGCTCGGATCCTGGGGGAGCCCCACCCGGATGGCGAGGCCGGTGGCGGCGAGGAGCGCGACGGCGGCGGGGACGAGCAGCCAACCGGCGAGGGGCATCAGCGCACCCGTCAGGGCGGCGAGCCCGGCGAGCCCGAGCCCGAGGAGGACGGGCCGTCCCGGCGCCACCGCCCCGGGCCCGAGCGCCACGGCGGCCTCGCCCGGGGCGCCCCATCCAGAGGTCTCGGCGGTCCCGGTGCCCGCCGCCCCGTCGGCGCCGAGGGCGGTCGCCCCGGTGGGGAGGGAGCGCCGCGTTCGTCCCGTCGGGTCCCGCCGCAGCCCCCCGGGCGGCGTCCCGGAAAGACGATCCGCCTGACCCCGCTGGGCCTCGAGCTCGGCGACGGCCTGGGCGGCGGCGCGTTCTTCCCGAAAGCGGTCCGCGCATTCCGGCGAGTCGAACACCCGGGGCGCGGGCTCGTCGTCGAGGAGCAGCACCCGGTCCGCCCGCAGCGGGTCCACCGGGGCCCCGCAGGTCGGGCAGGGAACGCTCGGCAGCCGGGGCCGTTCCACGGCGGCGTGCTACGGCCCCCGCGGACCGCGGTCAAGGATCGACGACGACGGCGGTCGCCCGGACGCCGCCCTCCGTCGACCGCCGGACGTAACGTCCGTGCCAGCCCGGCGGGAGCTCCGGGGTGGTGAAGCGGAAGAGCCAGCGGGCGTCCGCCGGAGGAAGGTTCACGCATCCGTGGCTGCGGGGGCTGCCGAAGGCCTCGTGCCAGAAGGCGCCGTGGAGGGCGTAGCCGCCCTCGAAGAACTGAACCCAGGGCACGTCGTCGATGCGGTAGGCCTCCGCCGCCGGGTCCGCGGACGCGCCGTCCCCGTCCCCCTCGCCGCCGCCTCCGTCCATCGACACGGTCAGGTGCTTCGCCTCGAGCCGGAAGACGCCGGTCGGGGTGGGGAAGGCGGCCCGGCCGGTACTCACCAGGGTGGCGAAGACCGGCGTGTCCCCCTCGTAGGCCACCAGGGTCTGGCTCGAGAGGTCGACGTGCACCCAGCGCTCGTCGGCGCCCACCTCGGCGGGCCGGGGGCGGAAGCGGGCCACCCGAACGTCCGCCGCCAGAACCCGGCGCCCCGCGCGGGTGACCAGCCAGCAGATATCCGCCGCCGTTGCCGGGGCCAAGGGGATCGCGGCCCCTCG
>DAPKRP010000206.1:0-1614 GCA_031800515.1 Polyangiaceae bacterium LLY-WYZ-14_1
CCAGGACATCGTCGTCGTCGTCTCCTTCCGGCCGCTGCCGCTGTCGGCCCCGCTGCTAGCGACGGCCGGAGGCTGGGGTCAGGTCGCCGGGGTCACCAGGAAGTGCACCGTCGCACTCGCCACCGGCCGGTCCGGGTCTTCCTGCCAGGCCTCCGCCCGCACGTTCACCACCCGCCGCCCGCGCTTGGTCACCGCCGCCCGGGCCTGGGTGTCGACGGGGCGGGCGGAACGCAGATAGTCGACGGTGAGGCTCACCACCTTGGGCAGCCGAGCGATCTCCTCCCGGTAGACCACCTGGCAGAGGGCGGTCGCCTCGAGGAGCGCCCCCAGGGTTCCCCCGTGGAGCGCGGGGAGGGCGGGGTTGCCCACCAGGTGGTCCTGAAAGCGCATCCGGCCCTGCACGTCCTCGCCCACCACCCGCGCCGTGAATCCGAGGAAGTCGAAGTAGGGCACGGCGGAGAGCAGGGGCCCGAGGTCGCCGGAGGTCTGGGCTGCGCGGATGCGGCGGACCCAAACCTGCCCGGGCAGCTCGTTCGTCGGCCCGGCGCCCGGGGTGTCCCCGACGCTCATCGACCACGGACCTTTCCCGGGGGCGGTCGATGGCTGCCAGCGCTGCCGACCCCCGGTGGCCAGCTGGTTCCGGGGCCCGGGGCGGCTGGGCGAGCGGCGCCGATCATGAAGGTGCCCGCCGCGGCCGCGATGGATGTCGTCGTCGTCGACGCCGTGGGCCCCGTCGCCGCCGTCGGGTTCCCCCCCGCCTCGCCGTCGCCGGCGTCCCGACCTGCCCCGGCGGTCCCATCGGCGGGGGTCTCCGCGGCCGTCGGCGCGTGGTAGGCCAGGGCCCGGACGAAGGCGACGTGGGTCGTGATGCGATGGACCTCCGCCCGGGCCAGGACGTCCCGCCCGGCGGCGGCCCGGCGCAGGTAGTCGATCCGGAGGTCCAGGGTGGCCACGGGCTTCGGCTCGTCGAGCTCGAGAAAGACCGCCAGGCCACAGCAGGCGTCCATCATCGCCGTGATGGCCCCACCGTGGAGCGTGCCGTGCTCTGGGTCCCCGACCAGCCGGGGGTCATAGGGGAGCCGCATGGTGACCGCCTCGCCGTCCTCGGCGAGCTCTACCCGAAGGCCGAGTGCCTTGTTGTGGGGCACGAGCTCGTCGAAGGCGTGGCGCAGGCGCTCGACGCGCTCGGCGGTCGCGGTGGGCGGGGCCACCGGACGGTCTTAGCACCCGGGGGGCCCGGCCTCAGCTACCGAGGATCGCCGAGAGCATCGCGGCGAGGACGATCGCCGCCGCCACCGCCGCGCCGACCATCCACCGCCGCTCCGCGTTTCCGAGCCAGGCGAGGGGCCGGGGCAGCCGGACACCCCGGCGGAGACCGGCGACGACGCCGTCGCCGAGCCCGTCGTCGCCGTCTTCTCCTGAGAGCCCGCCCTGGGGATCCAGCCGTGGAAGGGCCGCTCCCGGATACCCCGCCCCGGGGGGAGGCCCCGGCGGCCACCCGGCCGGGCCTCCCGAAGACGGGCCGCCGGGCAGGCGGTGGGAAGGGCCGGGGAACCCGTCGGCGGGGGCGACGGGCAGCGGCGGCGGGACCGGGCTCGGAGCATCCCAGCGGAT
>DAPKRP010000207.1:0-6120 GCA_031800515.1 Polyangiaceae bacterium LLY-WYZ-14_1
TAGGCGATGAGCTTCTTCACGTCGCGCTGCACCCACGCGCACCATGCGCCATAGATGATGCCGATGACCGCCAGGAGAGCGACCGTCGGCCCCAGGTAGTGGGACGCCAGGGGAAACAGGGGCATCGCGTAGCGCAGGAACCCGTACGTTCCGAGCTTCAGCATCACCGATGCGAGGATCACGGATCCCCCGGTGGGGGCCTCGACGTGGGCATCCGGCAGCCAGGTGTGGAACGGGAACACCGGCACCTTGATGGCGAACGCCAGCGCGAAGGCGGCGAAGAGCCAGAGCTGGGTCTCGTAGGGGAGGACGACCCGGCTGAGCTCTTCCAGGTCGAAGGAGTATCCGCCGGTGAGCTCGTGGTAGGTCACCACCAGATACAGGATCGCCGCCAGCATGATCAGGCTGCCGACGAAGGTGTACAAAAAGAACTTCAGCGCCGCGTAGACCCGGCGGGGGCCGCCCCAGATCCCGACGATCAAATACATCGGGACCAGCATCAGCTCCCAATAGACGTAGAAGAGAAAGACGTCCAAGGAGACGAAGGCCCCGAGCATCGTCGCTTCGAGAAGCAGAAACGATACCGCGTATTCCTTGACCTTCGTCTTGATCCCCAACCACGAGACCCAGAGGGCCAGCGGGGTGATCAGAGTGGTCAACAGGACGAGCCACAGACTGAGCCCATCGACGCCGACCTTGTAGGCGATGCCGACCGCCGGCACCCATTCCCCCTGCTCGACGAAATGAAAGCCCGGGGCCGTGTAGTCCGCTTCCAGAAGCCACAAGGACAGGACGAAGACCAGGCCCATGGTGCCGACGGAGAAGGCCCGGATGGTGCCGACCGCCTGCCGGGGCAGGAACACGGTGGCGATGGCCCCCCCGATCGGGATGAGCACGAGGTAGGTCAGCAGGTGGTCCGTCATCGGCTCAACCCTCTTCCCGGCTGCGGGTCTCGGCGCCGGCCGCCCGCCGGGGACCTTCCCCGGGTTCGAGGACGACGTCGAAGGAGGTGCCGCCGACGTTCCCGAAGGCGTTCCGCACCTCGAGGCGTCCCCGCACCACGCCGATCACCGTGGCGGTGGCGCTCCCCAGACGGATCCGGCGTCCCTCCTGCAGCACATAGATGCCTTCCGCTTCGTCCAAGGGGGTACCCGCCCCGACGGGAACGGACGCCCGGGCATCGTTGGCCCGGAGCAGCAGCTCTCCCTCTTCGAAGCGAAGGGACGGTGGGCGCCTTCGTTCCGCCCCCTCCGGCGTTGGCCAGTCCCGGCCGAGGCGGATCGGGTCGACCTCGACGGGCTTGCCCGGCCGCACGAGCACGTCGTGGCGACCGACCGTGCCGGGACGGGTGAGGCGGACGATGAAGGCATCCCGGGGCACCCCGCGGTAGCTCGGCGTCGTCTCCATCGCCGCCTCGGAGAAATCCCCTTCGAAGGTTCCATCCCCGTCGACGTCCCACCGGTAGGCGTATCCGAGCCCCGCCGCCGCGGTGAGCCGCACCTCCTGGTCCGAGCCGCCGGCGGTGACTTCGACGGAGGGGTGGGGGAAAAGGAACCACCAGGCGACCCCGGCGAATCCGACCGTCATCACCGCCGCATAGGCGTAGACGACCCCGTTCTGGGCTCGGGTGACCACCCACCCGGAGAGCTGGATCAGGAAAGCGCTCATCCGCGCGAGAACACCGTCGACGAAGGCCTGGTCGATGTAGGCCGAGAGCCGCGCCAGAAACTGGGTGGGCTTGACCACGAGCACTCCGTAGAGCTCGTCGACGCGCCACTTGTCGAGGAGGATTCGGTGGAGGGGACCGCCGATGGGATCCCGGGTCTGCCCCTTCCCGTAGTAGACCCAGGCGAGCCCGATCCCCGCCGCCATCGCGATGGTCCCCGCGATCAATGCCGCGATGGTCGGCAGGTCGAAGGATTCGTGGTGGCCGTGGCCGGGGAGGGTCGCCACGGAGTCGTGCAGCCATTCGTTCAGGACGTTCGCGTGGGTCCAGCCCGGCAGCCCGATGTAACCGGAGAGGATCGCCCCCACCCCCAGGACGGCCAGGGGCACGGTCATGGACGCGGGGGACTCGTGGGGGTGGGCGTCGTATCCGTGGCCGTCCTCGTGGGCGTGGACGATGGCGGCCCCACCGACCGCCGGCGCATCCCCTTCCCCGGGCGCCTCGGCGTCGTCCCCAGCGGGGTGCGCCCCGCTGCGGTAGGTGCCGGCGAAGGTCAGGAAGTAGAGCCGGAACATGTAGAACGCCGTCATCGTCGCAGCGACGGTCAACACGACGAAGACGAAG
Source organism: Polyangiaceae bacterium LLY-WYZ-14_1 (assembly GCA_031800515.1). GTDB lineage: Bacteria > Myxococcota_A > Polyangia > Polyangiales > DAPKRP01 > DAPKRP01. The sequence continues at coordinate 2,291 of DAPKRP010000207.1, forward strand.
AGAGCGATCCCCGGTGCGTAGTAGGGCGCGGCCCCGTGCCCGGCGGCCCCGTGCCCCGCCTCGCCGCTCCCGGCGAAACCGAGGGACGTCGCCCCGAGCAGGATCTCGTCTTTGGAAAAGAAACCGCTGGTCAGCGGCACGCCGGCGATGGCCAGGCAGCTCACCAAGAACGTCCAGTGGGTGCGGGGCAGGATCTTGGTGAGGCCGCCGAGCTGCTTGACGTCGGCGTCCCCGTGGGCGCCCACCGCGTGCATCACGGACCCCGCCCCGAGGAACAGACACGCCTTGAAGAAGGCATGGGTGACCACGTGGAAGATCCCTGCGGTGAAGGCGCCGACGCCCACCGCCGCGAACATGAAGCCGAGCTGGCTCACCGTGGAGTACGCCAGGATCTTCTTCATCTGGTTCTGCACCAGGGCGATGGTCGCGGCGAGGAAGGCGGTCAGGGCACCCACCACGGCGATGGTCGCCATGGCCGTCGGGCTCTGCACGAAGACCGGCGACAGCCGCGCGCAGAGATAGACCCCGGCGGTCACCATGGTGGCGGCGTGGATCAACGCAGAGACCGGCGTCGGGCCCGCCATCGCGTCCGGCAGCCAGGTGTAGAGGGGGATCTGGGCGCTCTTACCGGTACAGCCGAAGAAAAGACAGAGACAAGCGACCGTCGCGGCGGTGCCCATGGAGACGAAGCCGAAGTTGATCGGGGTGTCGAGCCGGCTCGCGGCGGCGTTGATCTCGGAAAACTCGAGGCTGCCGGTCACCGCGACGAGCACGAAGACCCCCACCAGCACGCCGAAATCGCCGATCCGGTTGACGACGAAGGCCTTCCGACCGGCAGCCGCATATTCGGGGTTTTCGAACCAGTAGCCGATGAGCAGGTAGCTGCAGAGCCCCACCCCTTCCCAGCCGACGAACATCAGCGGCACGTTGCTCGCCAGCACCAGGACGAGCATCGACGCCATGAAGAGATTGAGGTAGGTGAAGAACCGGGGGAGGCCCGGGTCGTCCTCCATGTAGGCCCGGGCGTAGACGTGGATCAGCAGGCCGATGCCGGTGACGACCAAGGTCATCACCGCGCTCAGGCTGTCCATCACCAGCCGGAAATGGACCGGCACGTCCCGGAAGCCGGCGCCCCCGGGGGCAGCCCCGGGCAGGTGGAGGCTGAACCACTCGTAGACGTCCAGGACGAGCCGATGGCTCCCATGGCCGCCATCGCCCCCCAGGGCGATCTGAGCGACGCAGAGCAGGCTGAGGAGGAAGGACCCGGCGACGCTCCCGATGGCCAGGCCTCCGACCAGGCCCCGATCCGCGGCCCGTCCGGCCAGTCCGTTGATCAAGGCCCCGGCGAGGGGAAGCAGCACGATCCAAAGAAGCGCGCCGGAAAAGTCGAAGTCGTCCATCGGCAGGTGCTCTCGGGAGGGCCGCCCCGGTGGGAACTGGGTCGGCCCCGGGCCCCGCGGCCGAGCGCCTACCGGGAGGGCCGATCGACGTCAATGCCTCAGTTGATTGACCTGGTCGGTTTCGACGGTCTGTTTCAATCGGAACAGACTGATGATGATCGCGAGCCCGACCGCCGCTTCGGCAGCGGCGACGGCGATCACGAAGAAGGCGAAGATCTGCCCGTTGTGGTCCCCGGTCTGCCACCGATTGAAGGCGACGAGGAGCACGTTGACGGCGTTGAGCATCAGCTCGATGCTCATCAGCTGGATCAGCAGGTTCCGCCGGACCAGAAAGCCGATGGCGCCGATGCCGAACAGCACCGAGGCGAGGCCGAGGTAGGAACCGAGTCCGATGTCCATCCAACCCATCCATCGGAGCAGCCCGCCCGGCGGACCGCTCGGCTTCTTCTATTCGGCGGCCCCGTCCGCCGTGGCCGGCTCGCCCGCGGCGGCGCGGGCCGCGCGCCGGGCACGGACCGCTTCTGCCTCTTTTCCGGTCCGACCGCGGGCGACGGCGACGGACCCGACGACCCCGACCAGGAGCAGGATGGAGACCAGCTCGAAGGGGACCGCCGCCTCCCCGTAGAGCTCCCGCCCGAGGGCTTTGACCCCGCCGAACTGCCCGCATTCGGCGCCCGCGCCGGGGGCACACGCCTCGAACCGCGGGGGCTTCCCCGCGTCGACGGTGGCCAGGGTGAACGCGATGGCGCCCGTCAGGATCGCCATGAGGCCGAAGCTGATGGTCCGGACGACGAGGTCCCTCGCCCCGGCCGCCCCATGGTCCGGCGTAGCCTCCGGTCCGATCATCATGATGACGAAGACGAAGAGGACGACGACGGCTCCCGCGTAGACGAGCAGCTGCAGGGCGGCGAGGAGCTGGGCGTAGAGGGTGAGGAAGATCGCCCCGAGGGCGAGGATGTGGACCAGGAGGGCGACTGCGGCGCGGAGCGGATTCCGGGCGGCGACCGTGCCGATGGCTCCGCCCACGGCGAACACGGAGCTCACGATAAACAGCAGGTCGCCGGCCAGGCTCACGCGGCCCTCCCTAGCAGGGCGCGGACGCCGTTGTCCAGGCGGTAGTCCTGTAGTCCGCCCCCCTGGGCCGCAGCCAGGAATTCCTCCCGGAACTTCCGGATGAAGCCGAGCATCGGCATCGCCGTGCCCTCGGCGAAGGCGCAGATGGTGTTGCCCATCATGTTGTTGGCGATGTCGACCAGGAGGTCGACGTCTTCCGGCTTACCCCGGCCCGCCGCCAGGTGATCCAAGGCGTCGACGAGCCAACCGGTGCCTTCCCGGCAGGGGGTGCACTGGCCGCAGGACTCGTGGGCGTAGAAGCGCATCAAGTTGCGGCAGGCGTCGACCATGTTGACCGACGAGTCCATCACGATGGCACAGGTGGTCCCGAGCATCGTGCCCAGGGCCCGGTAGGTGTCGACGCCCATGGGAACGTCGATCTCGCTCTTGCCGTGCCACTCGTGGAGCGGATGGTCTTCCTGGGGGGCGTCGACGGTGTGGTCGGGCCGCAGTACCGGGGTCGACGAGCCCCCGGGGATCACCCCCTTGAGCTCTCGGTCGTCGTGGAGCATGCCCCCGGCGTAGTCGTAGATGAGCTCCCGAAGGGTCAGCCCCACGGGGCCCTCGTAGACACCGGGCTTCTTGACGTGACCGCTGACCCCGTAGAGGCGCACGCCCCCGTCCCGGGGGAGCCGGCTCAGGGACTGCCAGGCATCCCCACCCCGCTCGACGATGGTCGGGACGGCCGCGATGGTCTCGACGTTGTTGACGATGGTGGGCTGGTCGAAGGCCCCCTTGATCGCCGGGAAGGGCGGCTTCAGCCGGGGCTCTCCCCGGCGGCCTTCCAGGGAGTTCAGGAGCCCGGTCTCCTCGCCGCAGATGTAGGCGCCGGCACCTTTGTGGGTGTAGACGCGGATGGGGAAGTCTTTGCCGAAGGGTCGGTCTCCGAGATAGCCCTTCGCCTCCGCTTCGGCGATGGCCCGGTCGAGCTTGTCGATGCAGAAGGGAAGCTCACCTCGGACGTAGATCCAGCAGGTATGCGCCCCGAGGGCCCAGCAGGAGATGATGCACCCCTCGATCAGTCGGTGGGGGTCGTTCTCCATGATCGAGCGGTCCTTGAAGGTCCCGGGCTCGGATTCGTCGGCGTTGATGACCAGGTAGACCTCTTCCCCTTCCTTCGGGTTGAGGAACCCCCACTTGACGCCGGCGGGGAAGCCTGCGCCGCCCCGCCCGCGGAGGTTGGCCGCCTTCACCTCGTCTTTGATCTGCTCCGGGGTCATCTCGCCGAGGGCTTTCCGGGCGGCGACGTAGGCGCCGTGGCGCTCGGCGACGTCGAGGGTGAAGCTCTGGTCGATGCCGTAAAGGCTGGTGAGGATG
>DAPKRP010000208.1:0-2101 GCA_031800515.1 Polyangiaceae bacterium LLY-WYZ-14_1
GTCCACGGCAAGGTCGGCGACATCGTGCTCCGACCCGGGGATGCCCTGCTGGTCGAGGGGAGCGCCGAGTTCGGTCGGCGCCGGCGGAACGACCGGGACTTCGCCCTGGTCGCCGAGGTCGAGGGCAGCCAGCCGGTTCTCCATGAAAAGGCGCCGCTCTCCCTGGGTATCCTGGCGCTGATGGTCGCGATGAACGCGACCGGCCTCGTGCCCCTTTTCGTCGCCGCGCTGGTCGCCGCGGGGCTCATGGTCGCGACCCGCTGTCTGACCGGAACGGAGGCGCGGCGCTCCCTGGACCTTCAGGTGCTCCTGACCATCGGCGCCGCCTTCGGGGTGGGCCGCGCCCTCGAGGTGAGCGGCGCCGCGACAGCCCTCGGCGGCGGCGTCGTGGCCCTCGGCGGCGGCCTCGGGGCGGTCGGGGTCCTCGCCGCGACCTATCTGGCGACCGCCGTCCTGACCGAGCTGGTCACCAACAACGCCGCCGCCGCCCTGATGTTCCCCATCGCCGCCAGCGCCGCCGAGGTCGCCGGGGTGGACCTCCACACCACGGCGCTCGTGGTGATGGTGGCGGCCTCGGCGAGCTTCACGACCCCCATCGGCTACCAGACCAACCTCATGGTCTTGGGTCCCGGGGGCTACCGTTTCGGAGACTTCGTTCGCTTCGGTCTGCCGCTTCAGCTCGTCGTCGCCGCGACGACCCTCTCCGTCGCCGCCCTGCTCCTCGGTGTTTGAGCCGTCCCGGGTCCCCCGGGGTCGCGCCGGCGGTCACCCCTCCGGCGCGAGCTCCATCACCACCCGCGGCGCCGGCGTCCCGTCGGGAAAGGCCGCGCCGATGAAGCTCAGCATCCGGAAGCTCGGTACGCCGGCGTCGGCCCGGGTGACCAGGCCGCAGTCGGTGACCCCGCAGATGGGACGAAAGGCGCTGGCGATGCTCGAGTCGTCTTGGGTGGCCTCGACGTAGCGCCAGGTGAAGGTGGCGTGCTCCGTGGGCGGCAGCGGCTCCCCGTCCGGACCCCGGAGGACCCGGTCGGCTCCGCCGGGCTCCGGCGGCGCGATGCCTTCCAGCATCTTCGGCGCCGGTGCGTCGGCCCGTCGGGTCGCCGCGTCGTCCGCCTCGCCGAATCGGCGGAAGTGGGCCTGGAGGGCGCTTCCCCGGGTGAAGAGGGAGACCTCTACGAGCCCCCCCTCGGCCAGGTTCTGGTCGGGCTTTCGGTCGCAGTCGACGTACTCGCCGCTCCGGCAGGCCTCGTAGGCCGCGTCCCAGCCGCCGACGAACTCCTGCCAGCGGCGCTGGAGCCCCCCCTCGAAGGCGACGGGCTCGTCCGCCGGGGGCTGGACCAGAAAGTCGTCCAGGACGAGCCAGCCCGTGTCCATCGCTGGACCGGGTTTGCGCACCTCGAAGGCGACCCGTCGCACCCGGGCCGCTCGAAGGGTCGCGAGGAGCAGCGCCATCGTCTGGTAGTCGACGTTGACGTGCATCCGGACGCGCGCCGTCTTTCGAGGCGGGCCGGCGTCGAGCTTCGAGGCCAGCTTGGCCAGGGTGATCCCGTCCCGTTCCTCGTCCGGGACGGCGCCCCCTTCGAGCTCCAGGACCTGGTCGTCCCCGAGGTAGATCGCCTGCGGCGAGACGGCGAGCTCGAGCGCGTCCGTCGGTCGGGTCTCCGCGTTTCGCAGGGCGATGGGCAGCTCCGCCAGACCGATGGTCGGGCCTTCCGTCTCCGCCGCCGTCTCGGGCTCGTCCTCGTCGCATCCGACCAGGGCGAGACCAGCAGCGAGGCCGAGGCCCAGGGCGAGACCCACCCCACCGGGGAAGGCGTGGCCAGGGAGAAGGGGCGACGGGCCCGGCGGCGACCAGGGGGTGGCAGACATGGCCGCGGAGGATAACCGCACCCTGCCCCGGCGAAAACGGCGCTCGGCCGCGGTCCTGATGCGCCGATCCCCCGGTGGCGTTGATGACCCACCAAAGCCGGCTTCTTCCAGCCGAGCGCTCCCCGAAGCATGGTAGGAACCCAAGGTGATGAAGCGACCCGGAAGCATGGCCGTCGTATCCGCAGGCTTGGTGCTCCTCGCCGCCTGCAGCGATGGGGGGGCCGTCGGGGGC
>DAPKRP010000209.1:0-5452 GCA_031800515.1 Polyangiaceae bacterium LLY-WYZ-14_1
CGGCGGCCTCCGGCGCCGGAGGCGCTGCGGGTACCTCGGAGCGGGCTGGGGAGGAGCCGGCGCAGGACGCGCCCCCGGGCCCCACCGCCCAGGGAGATGGCTACGCCCTCGAAGCCCGCCTGGCCGGTCCCTACTCGGCCGGACAGCTCGCGTCCTTTGCGATCGCCCTCGAAGCGCGGGAGCAGTGGCATCTGAACCAGGATTACCCGACCAAGGTGACCGTGCATGGCCCCGGCACCCTCGCCTTTCCCCGCGCGGAGCTGGCGAAGGGTGACGCGGCGAGCTGGGGGGAAGACGCCGCTCGCTTCGACGTCCCCTTCACCCCGTCCGAGACGGGCGAGCACCCGGTGCAGGCGACGGTGAAGTTCGCCATCTGTACCGAGGAGACCTGCATCCCGACCGAGCGCACCCTCGCGCTCAAGCTGCCCGTCGAGTGACCCGGACGGAGACCGACGTTCCGGCGATCGCCCGGCGGGTCCAGGCGCGCTTCGACGCCGAACGCCGGGTCCTGTCCTTCGACGAGTATCTCGACCTCTTTCGGGCCCACCCCTGGAGGCACAGCCGGGACGCGGCGCGTTATGTCCGGGACTGCTTCGAGCACTTCGGCAGCGAAGAGGTCGTGCGACCCTGGGGACGCGCCCGGAGGTGGCGGCTCTTCGACCTTCCGCCGGAGGCCGAGCCGGGGCGGGATCCGGAGACGACGGCCACTCCCCAGGGCGCCGGGGAAAATCTGGTCGGCCACGAAGGCATCCAGGATGCGGTCTACCGGTTCCTGTCGAGCTTCGTCCGGGAGGGTCGGGCGAACCGCCTGATCTTGCTCCACGGCCCGAACGGCAGCGCGAAGACCACCTTCATCCAGGCGATGATGCGGGGGCTCGAGGTCTATTCCGGGACGGACCAGGGGGCGCTCTATTGCTTCTCCTGGATCTTCCCCCGGGGCTCGGACGGGAAGACCATCGGCTTCGGGTCCACGGACGATTCGGGGCGGGATCAGGGGTCTTTCGCCCACCTCCCGGACGCCCGGATCGACGTCAAGCTTCCCTCCGAGCTCCGGGAGCACCCCCTGCTGCTCCTGCCCGCCTCGGAGCGCCAGCCCCTGCTGCAGGAGACCTATCGGAACGCCGACATCGAAGAGCGGCCGCCGCGCTGGCTCTGGGATGGAGACCTGGGCCACAAGAACCGGCAGATCTTCGACGCGCTGTTGACCGCCTACCGGGGGGACCTCGCGCAGGTGCTCGCCCACGTGCAGGTCGAGCGCTTCGCCATCTCCCGTCGGTACCGGCGCGGAGCGGTCACCATCGGACCCCAGATGGCGGTGGACGCGGCGGAGCGGCAGATCACGGCCGACCAGACCCTCGGCGCTCTGCCCGCATCCCTGGCCGCCCTACGCCTCTTCGAATCCCAGGGCGAGCTCGTCGACGCCTCCGGGGGCATCCTCGAGTACAGCGACCTGCTCAAGCGGCCCCTCGACGCCTGGCGCTACCTGCTGCTGGCCATCGAGAACGGCGAGGTCTCCCTTTCCTTGTCCAACCTGGCCCTGAACGCCGTCCTGGTGGCGAGCTCGAACGAGCTTCACCTCGGAGCCTTCAAGGAGCACCCGGAATACAACTCGTTCCGGGGACGGCTCCATCTGGTTCGGGTGCCCTACCTCCGGGACTATCGGGACGAGCAGCGCATCTACGACAACCAGCTCGTCCCCCAGATCCGGCGTCACGTGGCGCCCCACACCACCTTGGTCGCCGCCCTCTGGGCGGTGCTGACCCGGCTTCGGCGGCCGAAGCTCGATCACTATCCCGGGGACGAGGCCCTCGGGCGGGTCGCCCACGGGCTCACGCCGATGGAAAAGGCCGATCTCTACGCCAGCGGCCGGATCCCCGAACGCCTCGACGCGGACGAGGCGAAGGTGCTCCGGGCGGGCATCGAGCGCATCGCCCGGGAATGGGACAGCGCCGACGATTACGAAGGCCTGTCCGGGGCGTCCCCCCGGGAGATCCGCTCGGTCCTGCTGGGCGCCGCGGAAGAGGCGGCCCGGGGCTGCGTCTCCCCCCTGGACGTGCTGGACCTGATCGAGACCTTTTGTCGTCGGAAGGACTACGAGTTCCTCAAGGAGACGCCGGACCAGGGCTACGGCGACCATCGGGGCTTCGTCGACCAGGTGCGCCACCGGTGGCTCGAGCTCGTCGACGACGAGCTCCGGACGGCCAGCGGTCTGGTGGAAGAAACCCAGTACCGGGACCTCTTCGACCGCTACGTGAACCAGGTCTCCGCCTGGACCAAGCGAGAGCAGGTCTACAACCGGGTGACCGGGGACTACGAAGAGCCGGACGTCCGCTTCATGGGCAGCATCGAAGAAACCCTCGGCGTGCCCCCGAGCCAGGCGGACGAGTTTCGGCGGAATCTCATCAGCGGGGTGGCGGCCCATGCCATCGACCATCCCGGCGAGCCCATCGACCATGCCCGGGTCTTTCCCCGCTACATCGACCGGCTCCGGGAGTCCTACTTCGAGGAGCGGCGCCGCCAGCTCCGGGGGATCGCCGAGGACGTGCTCATGGTGCTCGACGACGAGCGGCTCGACCCGGAGCGGCAGGCGGCGGCGGAGGCGACCCGCCGCAGCTTGGAGGAGCGCCACGGCTACCAGGCCACCAGCCTGCGGGTGGCCCTGGGAGCGCTCCTCCGGGAACGCTACCGGGAGTTCTGACCGCCCGTGCTCGGACGCTCGTGCCCGGGAAGACTAGAAGCTCGCGATGAGCTGAAGCACCCCGGCGTGGGCGTAGCCCCGGACACGGGCGGACGGCGGGGTGCCCGTGCCCCCCGTCGCGTCGACGGTCCCGCGCATCCGCCAGGCGAGGTCGAGGCGTAGGAAAGGCTCGAGGACGAGCCAGGTGACGCCGGCCTCTGCGCCCGGGACGGGGTCGTCGACCGCCTCGACGACGGACACGGTCGCCTTGACCCAGGGCTGGAACCGGGTGCCCAGCACCCGGCCGGGGAGAAGGACGCCCAGGGTGAGGGCGGTGTGATGACCCGTCCCGGCGACGAGCGCCCCGAAGCCCGGTCCCGAGGGCAGCACGCCCCCCTGCCCCCGGTCGAGGGCGCCCTGGAAGCGCAGGGCATCCGGGCCGAGGTCCTCGTAGAGATAGGCGGCGTAGGCGGTCAGGGCGGCGCCGCCGGCCAGGGGCTGGTCGACGAAGGCGTCGACGGCGACCAGCCAGACGTCCGACCGGGAGGTCTCCCCGGTACCCGGTGCCTCCCGGAGGGCTCCGTTCGGGTGGAGGGCTCCGCCGACGCCGAGCTCGATCACCTGCGCCGTGCCGAGCCAGGACCCCGGCACGTAGGGGGTGACGTCCGGCTCGGGGCCCGTCGGGCGAAAGGCGAGGCGGCCTTCGAGCCACCAGGGCTGCCCGTCCTCGGCGAGGCGCGCCGCCCCGGGGAGCCGATCTTCCCGATCTCGTTCCGGTCGAAAGGCGCGGTTCCCCGCGAGCCGGTAGACCACTGGGCCGGCCGCGCCGTGGACGAAGGCGCCGAGGCGTCGGTCGAAGGCGTCCGTCGTCGCCTCCCGGAAGGGCCGGGCGAGGCCCAAAGGCTCGAGCCCGAGGGGTGCCTGGTCCCCGACGGAGGCCTCCCGGAGGAGGCCGGCGAAGGGGTGGAGGCCGGCCCCGAGATGGAGCCCGGGGACCACTTCGGCGTCCACCCAGGCGTCGGTCAGTCCGAGGGTGCCGCCCCCGTCGGGACCCAGGTCGAGGGCGCCGGCTCCGAGGGCGATGGTCAGCTCGGGCAAGGGCGCGGCGAGGAGCAAGAGCCGCGCCTCCCGGAGGCCGGCGTCGACGGCGAGGTCGTCCCCCGTCGCCTCGCCGAGCTCGGTCCGGGGGTTGGGCTCCGCCAGCCGGAACCAGGGTCGGGCGAAGCCGGTCAGCCGGAGGCTCCCTTCCTCGCCCAGGGCCACCCGGGCGCCCCGGCCCCACTGGAGCCCGAGCCCCTGGGCCTGGGCGACGCCCCTCGGCCCGAGGATCAGGGCGGTGGCCAGGAGGGCGAGGGCCAGGGACACGACCCCCGGGCCCCGCGGATTCAGGGGCGGCGGCAAGGCGCCGTTTTCCGCGCCATGCCGACCTACGCCTACCACTGTGGCGCCTGCGACCGGGAGTTCGAACGGGCTCATCGGATGTCGGACCCGAAGCCCCCGTGCCCGAAGTGCGGTGGGGAGGTCAAGCGCCTCATCGCCGGACCTGCCGGGACCATCCAGTCCATCAAGAAGGGCACGGTGGCCTACGAAAAAGCCATGCTGCGGGACAAGGGTATCCCCTACCGAGGCTAGAACCGCCGCCGGCGAGGACGCCTCGGGAGGGGGGCGAGCGGCCCGATGCTATCGTCGGCGGATGGGAACCGGGCCGCGTCGATGATCGTCGGACTCGGCATCGACGTCTGCGAGCTCGCCCGGGTCCGGCGCAGCGTCGACCGGCACGGGGAACGTTTCCTCCGAAAGGTGCTCTCTCCACCGGAGCTCGCCGTCGCTCGCCGCCGCACCGACCCGGCCCTGTTCTTCGCCGGGCGATTCGCCGCCAAGGAGGCGGCGGTCAAGGCGCTGGGAGCGCCTCCGGGCCTCCGCTGGTACGACCTGGAGGTGACCCCTGCCGTCGACGGCCCCCCGGGCCTTCGGTTCCATCGCGTCGCGGCCCGCCGCGCCGACGAGCTCGAGGTCGCCCGCACCCTCCTCAGCATCACCCACGACGCGGGGGTGGCCGCCGCGGTGGTGATCCTCGAGGCGGATCGGCAATGATCCCCCTCCTCGACCGGGCCGCCGGGCGTGCCTTCGACCAGGAGGCGACGGAACGCTTCCGGGTTCCGGGCGCGGTGCTGATGGAGAACGCCGGTCGCGGCGCCGCCGGGCTCATCCGGGACCGCCTCCCGGGACAGCTCGGGCGATCCGTCGTGGTGGGTGGTACCGGGCAGAACGGCGGGGACGCCTGGGTGGTGGCCCGGCATCTGGTCGCCGCCGGCGTCCCCCCCGCGGGTGTCTTCCTCGTCGGTGATCCGGCGAAGGTCCGGGGGGATGCGGCACCCAACCTCGCCGCCCTCCGCGCCCTCGGGCACGAGCCGGTCGTCATCGCCCCGGACGGGGATCATCGGCCCCTGCGGGACGCCCTGGCGGGCGCGTCCCTCGTCGTCGATGGTCTATTCGGAACCGGCCTCGACCGGGAGGTCACCGGCGGCCGGGTCGCCGTGCTCGAGGCGATGGGGGCGGCTCCGGCTCCCTGCGTCGCCCTCGACCTCCCCTCGGGGGTCGACGTGGAGACCGGCGCCCTGCTGGGTCCCGCCCCCCAGGCCGTCCTGACGGCGACCTTCGGCGGCTTCAAGCCGGGGCTGGTCCAGCATCCCGGGGCGGAACGGGCTGGGGAGGTGGTGCTCGTCGGGCTCGGGGTGCCGCCGCCGGCGGAACGTTCCCCGGCGGGTGCGAGGC
>DAPKRP010000210.1:0-4119 GCA_031800515.1 Polyangiaceae bacterium LLY-WYZ-14_1
AGGTTCAACCCCAGGCCGGCCCGCATCATCGCGGGCAGGGGGACCACGCCGCTGCCGTAGGCGATGGCGTTCGGGCCCGTCGCGATGGGGAGCATGAAGGCGCAGCTCGCCGCGAGCCCGACCGCCAGGGCCGGGGGGACCGGGCTCACGTCGAGCTCCTGAGCGACGGCGATCACCAACGGGGCCAGCATGTTGGCGGAGGCCGTGTTCGAGCAGACCTCCGTGAAGAAGATGGTGAACACGGTGACGAGGGCGGTCAGGAGCCAGAGCCCTTCGACCCCCGTGGCCGCGACGAAGCCCCGGGCGAGGGCCTCCGCGAGACCGGTCTCGAACATCTGCCGTCCCAGGGAGATCCCCCCGCCGAAGAGCATCACGATCCCCCAGTCGATCCGGTTCGCCTCCTCCCAGGGAAGCACCCGGGGCCGCCGGCCATCCTCCTGGGCTTCGACCCGACTGAGGAAGAGGATCGCCGCCGCCAGGAGGGCGACGGCGCCGACGGGTAGCCGGTCGAAGGTGCCGCCCTCCGGCGTCGACGCTTGGAGGAACGCCGCCCCGGGGCCCCCGACGGCGTCCAATACCCCGGGGACGACCCAGCCGATGACCGCGGCGGCGAAGGCGACGGCGGTGACCCGCTCCCCTCGAGACCAGGGACGCAGGTGGGCGTCGGGGGTCTCCCCGGTCGCTCGTCCCTCCCCCCGGGCCTCGGCCCGAGCCCGCAGCACCACGAGCACCAGCGCCGCTCCCAGCACGGCCATCGGCAGGCCGACCCCCATCCAGTCGACGAAGCCGATGTCCACCCCCGCATCCTGGAGGAAACGCACCGTGATCAGGTTCGGCGGGCTGCCGACCAGGGTGCCCAGGCCGCCGAGGCTACAGGCGTAGGCGACGGTCAGAACGGCGGGCTCGGCGGCCTTCCCGCGAAAGGCGCCCAGGGTGATGGGCACCAGGATGGCGCTCGCCGCCGTGTTGCTGATCCACATGCTCAGCACGACCCCGGCGAGGACGAGCGCGCCCTGGGTGCGCCGGGAGGAACCGGCGATGCCGGGCAGGGAGAGCAGACGGTGGGCGATGCGCCGGTCGAGCCCGTGGAGGGTCATCGCCCGGGCGATGAAGAACCCCCCGACGAAGATGAAGAGCAAGGGGTCGGCATAGGGCGCGAAGGCGGTGGTCGGGTCCGTCACCCCGAACAGCACCATCAGAGGAGCGATGAGCAGGGCGGTCGCCGCGATCGGCAGCGCCTCCGTGACCCAGCAGATCACCACCCCCAGGAAGATCGCTGCGAGACGCTGGGCCCTAGGCTCGAGGGGAAGGGGGGCGAAGAGCACCGCAGTGCCGAGCACCAGGGCGAGGCCGAGGCCCAGGAGGCGCCGGTCCGGCCCCGGCGGGTTGCCGGGACGCTGGGGTTCACCGCCGGAGGAGGAGGGCTCGGTCACCGCCTCCGGGCCCTATCACGGCCGCCGGAGCCGTCCCAGCGTGGGCAGGGAGGCGCGTGGTGTGTCCCGGGGGACCCGGCGGCGTCCCCGGGGGCGGCGGATCGCTTGACGAATTCCGGCCGCCCGCCCGTGCGGAGGCGCAGGGTCCGAAAGTTGCCACCCCCTGGGGCATGACCAAGAGTGGGCCCGAGGTGACTCCCCCGATCCGCCGCCATCGACGACGAACTCCCGCCGGCCCTCGCCGTTTCGAGCGGGCGCCTGCCCAGGCGTCAGCCCGCCCCCCACGGCGGCTCGGGACCCTGGTCCGCGCCCTCCTCGCCTGCGGGATCCCGAGCGCCCTCGGGGCCGCCGCGGCGGTCGTCGTCGTCGTCGGGCTCGGCTGTGAGGGCTGGGACCACGGCACCCCCGATGGCTCACCCGGGCGCCGGGTGGTCGCCGAGCCCGCTCGTTCTGCCCGAAGCGCTGACGAGCCCCGGGACCAGCGGCCGCCGCCCATGCACCAGCCCGTCGACCTCTGGGCGGAAGGCCGGGTCGCCCGACAGGTCGACGCCGCGACCGCCGCCGCCGACGGCCACGTCGTCCTCGACCTCGGCGAGGATTGGACGCCCTACATCTTCACCGAGCGCGGGCAGGAAGGTGAAGACCGGGTCCCCAACGCCTACCGGGAGACCTACCTCGCCCTCGCCGCCGGCGACTTCCCCGACGATCACCATGGGGACCGGGCCCGGTCGGACAAATACCTCGAGCTCTACGGCATCCTTCCGACCTTGTCCCTGCTTCGGGAACGCTTCCACGGGACCTTGGATCGGGCATGCCTCGACGCGTTGGATCCGCGGCACCAGCAGGTGCTGGCGGCGTTCGACGACTTCCTGGCCTACCGGGGCAACGACCGAGCCCATCGCCGGGCCCGACGGCACCGGGTGCTGGTCCATCAGCTCTCCGACGCGGCGGAACGCCAGGGCGTCGATCATCCCCGGGACCTCGACCCCGCCTCCCTGGACGATCGAAGCCAGCGGCGCCTCCGGGAGCTCCTCGAGCTCGACCCGGAGGTCCGAGCCATCCGTGCCGCGCAGGCGCGCCTCGAGTGCGAGGGCTACTTCGAGGGCAAGGGCCGCTACGTGGACGGCGCCCTCGACTGGGCGACCCACGAGGCCCTGGCGGAATTCGAAAAACGCCACCGGGTCTACGGTTGGGGCTTCCTCGGCGGGGAGACCCTCGAGCTGCTTCGCCTCTCCCCGGCGGAGGCGGAGCGCCTGGCGGTCATCCGGGTGCTGACGGAGCGCGCGATGCACGCCGCCGGTGTGCTCGAGGACGGGAGCACCTTCCGGGACGGCGAGCCGCCGACCTACGTCGGCCTCGATGGCCAGCGTCGGGCCATGCCCGACCTGGAAGGGGAGCTCGAAGACCGCATCGTGGAGGCCTTTGGCCTGGAGACGCCGGAGGACACCCTCGCCTGGCTCGACGCGTTGGGCCGCCCGGTGCCGGACGAGCTCCTGGTCGCCTTCGAGGGCCCGGAGCTGCCGGAGTACTACGACGGGAACATGGACCTCTACGTGGTCATCGACCGCGGGGACGTCTGGTACGAGTTCCCCTACGACGACGAGGGCAAGGAACGAAATCAGCCCGTCGAACGGCGCCCCCGGACGACGGTCTTCGTCGAGTACCTGGACCAGCGTCTTCCCCTGGCGCGCTATGGCACCACCATCGGCGGCTGGCGAAGCGAGCTCGTCGAGGGCGAGGTCGTCTGGAAGTACAAGAACTCGCCGACCGGGGCCCGCATCTGGAACGAGATCGTGGCCTCCCCGGTCTGGCTACCGCCGGAGGGCACCCCCCCGGGGGACCTTCTGCGGCGGGTGCCGGGGGGGGAAGGCGCAGACGCCTACGCGGTGAACTACCACGAGACCGGCCCAGGCTACGCGTCCGCCTACGGTCTCGTGGCGGCCTACCATCGGAAGTACCGCCAGAACGACGACGGAACCTTTCGGGTCGGGGGCGACGAGGGCATCCGCACCCATGGCTCCGTGGACTACATGAGCATCATGCGGCGCCATTCCCACGGCTGCCATCGGCTCCACAACCACATCGCCGTCCGCCTCATGTCCTTCATCCTGGCGCACCGACCTCACACCCGGGTCGGCCAGCAGCGCCTCGCCTTCGTCAAAGAGCTCGCGCACGACGGTCACGACTACACCCTCGAGCTCACCCACGGCGGCTACGTCTTCGACCTCGACGAGCCGATCCAGGTCCAGGTACTCGAGGGTCGGGTCCGCGGGGACCAGCCCACCCCGATCGACCACCCGATCCCGAAGTACGACCCGGACGCCGGTGCCTACATGCTCGCCGACGGCGGGGCGGTACGGGTCTCTCCCCGGGGGGAGCTCGTGCCGACGGCCCCGCCGCTCCTCGACGGGGGGGTGCCCGACGGCGGCGTCATCGATGGCGGCCGACCCAACCTCGCCGGCACGGTCACCGAGCCGGGCGCCGCTTTCGACGCCACCGGGGCCCCCGGGGACGGAGCCAGCGACGGCACGCCGGAGCCCCGCGCCGAGCGCGGCGCCACGTCCCCCGGGGAAGGGTGACCGGGCGCCCCATCCCGGGACGGGTCCCGTAGGCGACCATGTCCCTCGGAACGCCCGAATCTGGAGGACGTGTGCTCCTCGAGCGCCTGGACCGCATGGCCGCCGGG
>DAPKRP010000211.1:0-4193 GCA_031800515.1 Polyangiaceae bacterium LLY-WYZ-14_1
CCCCCCGGACCCGGAAGACCCCCTGGCCTGCGTCGAAGATGGAGCCCCGTTGGCCTGGCGTCGGGGGAATCTGAACTATTCGTTTCAGATGGACGGCGCCCGCACCCTGAACCGGTCCGCCGTGGAGCTGACCTTCTCCCAGGCCTTCGACGCCTGGCTGGTGCTCGACTGCGGCGGAGCGGGGCATGGCTTCGAGGTCCGCCGGGGGACGGACGTGGTCTGCGACACGCCATTTCACGCCAACCGCGGGCCGAACAACCACCTGATCGCCTTCGTCGACGACTGGAACGCCCGGGGCTACCCCCGTCGGGCCCTCGCCAACACCACCATCTGGTTTCTGCCGAGCACCGGCGAGATCGTCGACGTCGACATGGAGGTGAACGAGCAGAACCGAGACCTCGAGGTCTGCCCACGGCAGGGCTGCCGGGAGGGCTTCATCGACCTGCCCTCCGTCGCCACCCACGAGGTGGGGCATTTCTTCGGCCTGGGCCACTCGGACGTTCGGGAGGCCACCATGTTCCCCGAGGCGGACGCCAACCTGACGGGGCTTCGAACCCTGGCCGGGGACGACGTGGAGGGCTTCTGCGCGATCTATGGAGGCATCGGTCTTCGGGACTCGAGCTTCGAGCCTCGGGGCGGCTTCACCACCGAGTGCGCGGCGAACACCTCCGGCGGCGGGTCCGGCGGCTGCGCCGTCGGCGGTCCCCTCGATGCCGCCCCGGCCGCCGGCCTTTTCGCCGTGGGGCTCGCCGTCATCGGCGGGGGCTGGCGGCGGCGGGGGCACGCCCGGCGGCGCGGAGCCCACACCCCGGCAGGCTGAAGCGTCCCGCGGCTTGCTTGACCGGCAAGGCCTCGCCGGGGTTAGCTCGACGCCGCTCGAGGGTGGATCGACGTCAGGGGAAGCGTTCCGCGGCGTCCTCCCCTCCCCGGCTTGACCGCCATGGCGACGTCCATCCCCGAACCGGACGAGACCCCTCCCCGGGGCCTATGCCCCCAGTGCGGACATGGCCACGCGCCGGGGGACCGCTTCTGCGCCCGCTGCGGTGCGAGCCTGCCCCGCCCGGACCCGGAGACCACGGTCGGGGAAGGCGAGCTCACCATCTTGCATGCGGAGCTCCGGGGACGGCCGGACCTGGCCACCACCCTCCTGCCCCGGGACCTCGCCGAGCTCCTCGACGACTTTCAGGGGGCCGCCCGAGGGATCGTGGAAGGCCGTCACGGCCTGGTGAACCAACGGCTTGGCGCCTCGCTGGTCGCCGTGTTCGGCCTCGCAGAGCCCCCGACGGAAGCCGCCTGCGCGGCGGTGGAGGCCGCCCTGGAGCTCCGCAGCCTGGCCCGCCGCCTGGAAGGGTCCCGGCGAGGGAAGCGGCCGGGCCTCTCCCTGACCGTGCACGGGGGCGTGGAGAGCGGGCTTTTGGCGACCCGACCCGGGGACGGGGTCGAGGGCATCCTGGTCCTGACCGGGGAGGCGATTCAGACCGCCGATCGGCTCCGGGCCCGGGCCGGTGACGACGAGACCTGGCTTGGCCCCCGGGTCCACGCCCTCGCCGCCGAGGCCTTCGAGACCGAGGCGACGGAACCCCTTCCCGGACCCGACGGGCGCCCCTCGGGGCGTGCCCAGCGAGTGCTCCGCCGGCGGTCGACCAGCCGACGGCCGGACGGTGGGACCCGCCCCCGCCTGGTCGGACGGGACTGGGAGCGGGCCACCATGGTCGAAGCGTGCCTCGAGGCGGTCTCGAGCAACGAGCCCCGGACCGTCCTGGTGGAAGGAGGTGCCGGGCTCGGGAAGACCCAGCTCCTCGAGACCTTCCTCGGGGAGGCACCGATCACGGTGGGCGCCAGCACTCCGGTCCGAGGGGTCACCGTCTGGGCTGCCCGGGCGGAGCCGCCGCCGGTCGGCGAGTCCGCCTACGCGGTGGTCCGCCAGCTCCTCCAGCGGGGGGCGGCCTCCCGGGACCCGGAGGCGCTCGACCGTGCCATCGACCTCTGGCTGGGAGGCGCTGGCGACCCGGACCTCCTCCGGACTCTCCGCTGGCTGGCACGGACCCCTGGGACGGAACGGGCTGCGGACCCGGCGGCGTATCCCCTCGAGCCGGGCTTCCCCCGACCGGATCGCACCGGGCGGCGTGGCGCCGAGGTCCGCGCCGCCTTCGCCGCCCTGGTCGCCGCGGTCGCCCGCCCCGACCGGCCGCTCATCCTCGCCGTGGACGACTGGCACTGGGCGGACGAGGCCTCCCGTCGGACCCTTGCCGCCGCCCTCGCCGCGTGCCGGTCCCTTCCCCTCGTCGTCGTGCTGACCAGCCGGCCCGAGAGCGGGACGACCCCCGACGGCCTCCCGCCGGCGGAAGAGGGCTTCTTTCCTCCCGTCGATGTCCGGATGGCTCTCGAGCCGCTGGCCGCCCCGGCCCTCGCCGAGCTCTTCGGGGCGCCCGCCGGCGAGGCGCGGGAGGCTTCGCCAACGGCCTCTTCGCGTTCCGCCGGCGGCGAGGATCCGGTGCCGTGGGGACGCGACGGGACCCTGGGACGAGCAGCCAGGCGCAGCACGACCTGGGCGGTGGAGCTGAGCCGATGGGTCCGGGATCGGGCGGCGAGGGAAGGCGACCCGAATCTCGCCGGCGTCCTCGCCCGGCAGATCCTGCCGGCCAACGTCGAAGGGTTGGTACGGTCCCGGTTCGAGGAGCTCGACGACGAGGCCCGCCGCCTCCTCGAGACGGCGGCGGTGCTGAGCGACCGCTTTTCCATCGAGATGCTCGGCCCCCTCCTCGGAGAATCGGAGCGCACGGAAGCGCTCATCGACCGTCTGGGGGAGGAAGGCTGGCTACGCCCGGACCCCGCGCCAGGCCATTTCGCTTTCGACCACCGGGTCGCCTGGCAGGTCGCCTACGACCAGATCGACCCCGCGCACCGGCTCGACCTCCACGGCCGGGTGCTCGGCCGGTGGCGGGAGCGCGGGGCGGAGCCGTCGCTGCTCGCCCATCACGCGGAGGAGTCGGGCCGCCCGGAGGACGCCGCCCTGGCCGCCGCGCATGCGGGAGACGCCGCCCTCGACGCCGGGGAAAACGAGCTCGCCCGCCGCTGGCATGGCCGCTCCCTGGCTCGCTACGAGGCCCTCCCGGAAACGCCGGAACGCCGGGCCCGCTGGGTGCGCACGGCGCTGCAGTGGGTCGCCGGGCAACCCACCGCCGACGAACGTCATCAGATCGCGATCCTCCGGGACGCGCATGGCCAGGCCCTGTCCCTCGGCCTCGAAGGGGCCGCCGCCGAGGCGCTCCACCTCGAGGGCGTCCTCGAGCTCGGCCGGGGACACGTGGATCAGGCCTTATCCTGCTTGGAACGCTGCCTACGCCAGGTGGGATGGGACGACCCGAACGCCCGGGCGCGGCTCTATCGGACCCTCGGCCGCGCCTGGACCGCGGCCGGCGAGATCGGGCGTGGCCAGGCCTTCCTGGAAGACGCCATCGCCCTCCGCCGCGCGCTCTCGCCGCCCTCCGGCGACCCGGACCCGGAGGCGACCCGCATCGCCGCCGAGGTCGACCTGGCCGCCAACCTCGCCGACCGGGGCTTCGGCCGGGAGGCGCGTCTGGCCCTCGACGCCGCGGAGGCGGAGATCCGGGACGCTCGCCGGGTCTTCCTGGAGGCCGAGGCCCTCGCCGCCCGCGTCACGCTGGCCATCGGTCTGGGGCAGCCGGACCAGGCGGCACGGGCCGCCGACCGGCTCGCCGAGCTCGCGCGGGGGCTTGGGGATCGCCGCCTCGTTCAACGCGGCCAGCTCCTCCAGGCGGTCGCCGCCGCGCACCTCGGGAGCCCCGGGGCGGCGGACGCGCTCCGAGCGGCCCTCGACGGCGCCCCTGCCGCCGGTCCGCCGCTTCGAAGCCCGGCCTGGGACGCCTCCTTCCTGGCGGAGGCCGCGGCTCTGGCCGGCCTCGAGCGCCAGGCCGTCTCCCTGGCGAACCGGGCGCTCCGGGGCGCCAACCGCCGCGATCGACTGGGGGAGGTGCCCGCCCACCGGGCCCTGGCACTCGCCCTCGCCGGGGCGCTGCCGGACCGGGAATCGGACCCGGGTCGCCTCGCCACCGACGACCTTCGCATCGCGATCGAGCTCGCCCAGGCGCGCGGAGCCCGCCTCGAGGCGGGATGGTCCGCCCTGCGTCTCGCCGAGCTGACCGGGGAGGCCGGCGCGGCGGCGGCGGCGC
>DAPKRP010000212.1:0-3458 GCA_031800515.1 Polyangiaceae bacterium LLY-WYZ-14_1
CGAGGCGGCCTCGGCTCAGCTAATTGTCCGCGGCCGCGAGGCGGCCGCGGAAGTGGTCCACCGTCTGGGCGAGGCCTTCTTCTAGGGGGACGCGGGGCTCGTAGCCGAAGTGGGTGCGGGCCCGGGTGATGTCCGGGCAGCGGCGCGTCGGGTCGTCCGCCGGCAGGGGGCGCGGAACGGTCGTGAGCGAGCGGCCGGTCAGCTCGCAGACGATCCGGGCGAGCTCGCCGATGGGCACCTCCTGGGGGTTGCCCAGGTTGAAGGGGTCGTGGGCGCCCTCCCCGTCGTAGTTCATACAGCGAACCAGGCCGTCGACGAGGTCGTCGACGAAACAGAAGCTCCGGGTCTGGGTGCCGTCGCCGTAGATGGTCAGGTCCTGCCCCCGGAGGGCTTGGACGACGAAGTTCGAGACGACCCGTCCGTCGTCCAGGCTCATCCGCGGGCCGTAGGTGTTGAAGATGCGGGGCAGCCGGGTGTCGACCCCGCTCTGGCGGTGGTAGTCCATCATCAGGGTCTCCGCCGCGCGCTTCCCCTCGTCGTAGCAGGCCCGGGGGCCGAGCTGATTGACGTTCCCCCGATAGGATTCCTTCTGGGGGTGCTCCGTCGGGTCCCCGTAGACCTCGCTGGTGCTCGCCTGCAGGATGCGGGCCTTCACCCGCTTGGCCAAGCCCAGCATGTTCAACGTGCCCACGACGCAGGTCTTGATCGTCTTGACCGGATTGTATTGGTAGTGAACTGGGCTTGCCGGACAGGCCAGATGATAGATCTGATCAACCTCCAACAATATCGGCTGAACGATGTCGTGACGGATGAGCTCGAAGTCCGGCTCCGAGAGCAAGTGTCGCACGTTGCCCCGTCGGCCGGTGAAGAAGTTGTCGAGGCAGATCACCTCGTGGCCTTCCCGGAGCAGTCGCTCGCAGAGATGGCTTCCGATGAACCCGGCGCCGCCGGTGACGAGTACGCGCATGGCCTTCCTGTTGTGCACCGGGAACGGGCCGGCAGCATGGGGGCGGCCCCGCTCCCCTCCCGGCTATCGGCGGCGGGGACGCAATCCTGACGTCGGGCCGGGCAGGACGCCGCAAACCTTGCCGGTCCGTCGGGCGCTACGTACCGCTGACCCGCCGGGTTTCTGGGGCCCTGCCTCTCCCATGCGTTGACAGCACCCCGGGGATTCGATGTGATCCCCGACCGAACAGTCGAAAGGAGCGGTCGATGATCCCGGTCAAGGAAGAGGTCGCCAGGAACGCCCACCTGCGATCCATGGAGGACTACCAGAAGCTCTACCGGCAGAGCCTGGAAGAGCCCGAGGCGTTCTGGCGGGAACAGGCCGGTCGCCTGACCTGGTTCGACGACCCGCGGTCCGTGATGGACGTCGACATGGATGCGGCGGACTTCTCTTGGTATAGCGGCGGCCGGTTGAACGCCGCTTACAATTGCGTCGACCGCCACGCTTTCCGGACGCCGGACAAGACGGCGATCATCTTCGCCAAAAACGAGCCGGGCGAATACGAACACATCTCCTTTCGGGAGCTCAAGCACCGGGTCGGCCGAATCGCCAACGTGCTCAAGTCGAAGGGCGTTCAAAAGGGCGATCGAGTCTGCATCTACCTGCCGATGATCCCGGAGCTGGCCTATACGATGCTGGCCTGCGCCCGGATCGGGGCGGTCCACAGCATCGTCTTCGCGGGCTTCAGCGCGGAAGCGCTCCGGGACCGCATCGTCGACGCCGGCGCCAAGGTCGTGATCACCGCCAACGAAGGGCTCCGGGGGTCGAAGCGCATCCCCCTGAAGGCGATCACCGATGACGCCGTCGATGGGCTCGGGGTTTGCGAGACGGTGCTCGTGGTGCAGCGCACGGACACGGATGTCCCGATGCAGCAGGGACGGGATTTCTGGCTCCACGAGCTCGGCAAGCGGGAACGGGCCACCTGCCCCGCCGAGACGATGGCCTCCGAGGACCCCCTCTTCATCCTCTACACCTCCGGGTCCACGGGGAAGCCGAAGGGGGTGCTCCACACGACGGGCGGCTACCTGGTCTACGCGTCGATGACGCACCAGTACGTCTTCGACATCCACGACGACTCCGTGCATTTCTGCGCCGCCGACATCGGGTGGATCACCGGTCACAGCTATATCGTCTACGGGCCGCTGGCGAACGGCTGCACGACGGTCCTGTTCGAATCCATCCCGACCTATCCCAACCCGAGCCGCTACTGGGAGGTCTGCCGGGACGTCGAGGCGACGGTGCTCTACACCTCCCCCACCGCCCTCCGGGCCCTGATGCGGGAGGGGGACGAATGGGTGACCAAGGTCCCCCGGGACTCCCTGCGGATCCTCGGCACCGTCGGCGAGCCGATCAACCCGGAGGTCTGGCGTTGGTACCACGACGTGATCGGCGAAGGCCGGATGCCCATCGTCGACACCTGGTGGCAGACGGAGACCGGGGGGATTCTGATCACGCCTCTCCCGGGCGTCACGCCCACCAAGCCGGGCTCGGCGACCCTGCCCTTCTTCGGGGTCGAGCCGATCCTCGTCGACGAAGAGGGCAAGCTCATCGAAGGGAACGACGTGAGCGGGATGCTGTGCATGGCGCGCTCCTGGCCCGGGCAGGCGCGCACCATCTACGGCAACCACGAACGCTTCGTCGACACGTACTTCACCCGCTTCCCGGGACGCTACTTCACCGGTGACGGCTGCCGCCGGGACGAAGACGGCTACTACTGGATAACCGGCCGCGTCGACGACGTGCTGAACGTTTCGGGCCACCGGATCGGTACCGCCGAGGTCGAGAGCGCCCTAGTCGCCCACGACTCCGTGGCGGAGGCCGCCGTCGTCGGCTTCCCCCACGAGATCAAGGGACAGGGCATCTACGCCTACGTCGTCCTTCGGGCCGACGGCTACGGGTCGAACGGCAACGGCCAGCCCACCGGGGACGAGCTCACCGGCGCCCTCAAGGAAGCCGTCCGCCACCACATCGGCCCCATCGCGACCCCCGACCGCATCCGGGTGGTCAGCGGCCTGCCGAAGACCCGGAGCGGCAAGATCATGCGGCGCATCCTCCGCAAGATCGCCAACGGCCAGGTCGACGAGCTCGGCGATACCAGCACCCTGGCCGACCCCGGCGTCGTCGACGAGCTCCTCAAGGGCGACTGAAGCCCACGGTCTACAGCCGGTAGGCCCGGCGGTAGCCGCGGGTCGCGTTCTCCAGGGTGACCTCGATGCGGCCGTCGGGGTCGTAGGCGTAGGTCTCGATGATGTGCTCGCCGCCGAGCTCGGGGGCTCGGTGGCCGACCTCGCCGGCCAGGGTGCTCGGCTCCCGGTCGGTCAGGGTCGGGTCGTAGGGAAAGAGCACCTCGGCCCAGGGCGTCAGGTCGCCGGCGGGCTGGCCCGCCGCGTCGAGACGGGTGCACTCGAGGAAGCGCAGGCGCCCGACCCGGTGGACCGGACGATATTCCCGC
>DAPKRP010000213.1:0-1664 GCA_031800515.1 Polyangiaceae bacterium LLY-WYZ-14_1
GCTGCCGCCGCGGGTGGCCGTCGAGGTGGCGACCCAGCTCGCGGAGGCGGTGAGCGCCGCCCACCGGGGGGCGGTGGTCCATCGGGACCTCAAGCCGGCGAACATCCACGTGGCCCTGGACGCCACGGGACGCCTCCAGGCGCGGATCCTGGACTTCGGCCTCGCCCAGATCGTCGCCAAGGACGACGACGAGGTCTCGGCCCAGACCCGCTTGACTCGCAAGGGCGTCATCTTCGGCACCCCGGAGTACATGGCCCCGGAACAAGTCCGGGGGCTCGGGGCCAGCGCCGCGACGGACCTCTACGCCCTGGGCGTGGTGCTCTTCGAGATGCTGGTGGGGGACCCACCCTTCGTCGCCTCCTCCGCGGTCCGGGTCCTCGCGCAGCAGGCGGAGAAGCCGGCGCCCCCGCTGCCGGCCCTGCCCGGGGTCGACGAGGGACTCCGCCAGGAGCTGGAGCGGGTGGTCCAGGGGCTCCTCGCCAAGGACCCGAAGGACCGTCCGGGAAGCGCGGAACAGGTGGCCCGAGCCCTGCGGCGCATCGCGCCCCGGCTCCCCGAGCCGCCGGACCTCGCCGGCGTCTTCGGGGGTGACCTGCCCATCGGCGGCCCCCCGGGGGAGGACACCCTGATGCTCGAGGAGCCGGCGGAGGACGGGGACGCCTTCGCCGGGGTCGTCGCCACCCGAGCGGATGCGGACCGGGCCCTGGAGCGCGCCCTGTCCGATGCCGGGCGCGGCCGGTGGATTCGGTGGGTGCTCGTCGCCTCCGTCGCAGCAGCCCTCCTCGCCGCGGCGAGCCCTCTGGTCCTCGCCGCGGTTCGGGGCGAGCTCGGCCCCTCCCGGCGGGCGCCCGGGTTCATCGAAACGGGCCCGCTCCTCGAGGTCACCTCGGCCCCGAGCGGCCGGGCGACCGGGGCGGAACAGCTCCCCGGGGGTGAGGATCAGGCCCGCTACGAGGCCCGGCTGCGGGCCTTCCAGGCGACCCTCGCCGGCCGCGGGCTCCGGGTGGACGCCCTCCGGCTTCTGCCCCCGGCGCGAAACCTCTGGCTGCTGCAGTCGGAGGCGGCGGCGGCCTATCGCTTCGCCGATGCGGAACAAGCCCTGGTCGAGCTCGACGAGCTCGCCGCCTCGGTGCCCGTGGAGCAGCTCCTGGGACTGGCCCTGCGGCGGGCGCGGCGGACCCTGGGGGAGGCGGCGGCGAGGGAGCTCGACCGATTGGAGGACCGGGCCCCGGAAGCGGCGCAGACGGCCCGGGAAACCCGGGAGCTCCTCGACAGCCTCCGGGGGCTCGAAGCGCGGGCCCGCTCCGCCGATGGGGTCTCCCGATGAGCCTTCCTGGTCCCCGCCGCCACCTCGGCCTGCTGGTCGCCACCACCGTCCTGGTGGGCGCCGCCACCGGGGCCGCGGCGGAAACGTCGGCGGACGGCGACCGGGCAGGGAGCGCCGGGGGCCAGGGGCAGGTCGGCCTCCTCGTCCTGACCAGCGACCCGGATAGCCGGGCGTTTGTCGGCGCCTTCCTCGCCGCCCACCTCGGACAGGTGCTCGAGAGCGAGGGGATCGCCCTTCGCCCCTGGCGGGCGTCCGCGGCCCGCCTGATGGACCGCGGTGAGGGCTTCGCCTGCTCGGCTTCCGACGATTGCGTCCGTAGCGTGGCCCGGGCGCTGGC
>DAPKRP010000214.1:0-11224 GCA_031800515.1 Polyangiaceae bacterium LLY-WYZ-14_1
CGGCGAGGAACACGACATCCCGGCCAGCGGGGCGCACAGGGGTAGCAGTCGCCCAGGGGGGTGTCAACCGAGGTTGGCCCCGGTCATGCGGCGTCGCACCAGGGCCTCGAGCTCGTCGACCACCGCGTCGAGCTCGAGCCCCGTGGTGTCCATCGTGATGGCGTCCTCCGCCGGGCGAAGAGGAGCCACCGGACGAGAGGAGTCCCGGTGATCCCGTTCCCGGACCTCCGCCAGGACGCGCTCGTAGATGGCGGCGTTTCCCTGGGCGGCGAGCTCTTCGGTTCGGCGGCGGGCCCGCACCTCGGCGCTCGCGGTCAGGAAGACCTTCACCTCGGCCTCGGGAAAGACCACGGTCCCGATGTCCCGGCCTTCTAGAACCACCCCACCCCGTCGCCCCAAGGCGCGCTGGAGCTCGAGCAGGGCGGCTCGAACCGGCGGGTGCTGACTCACGACGCTGGCACCGGTCGAGATCTCCGAGCTCCGCACCGCCGCGCTCCGGTCGACCCCATCGATGGTCACCCGGGGCCGGGCGCCGGGCCTCGGGTGGAGCTCGATGGTGAGCGCGCCGGCGAGGGCACCGAGGGCCGGACCGTCCTGCCAGTCGACGCCCCGTTCTCGGGCCGCCAGGGCGACCGCCCGGTAGAGGGCGCCCGTGTCGACCAACAGGAATCCGAGGCGTTCCGCCAGGAGACGGGCGGCGGTGGACTTGCCGGAGCCCGCAGGCCCGTCGATGGCGACGACCGGGGCGGTCCGCTCCGGAGAAGAATGGGTCGCCCCGTCCGTCATGGCATCGACCCCGTGTCCCCGGAAGGGACCCCTGATGCTGGCTCCCCCGGGACGCGCTCGTCGACGACGTCGACGTCGGCACCCAGGCTGCGGAGCACGTCGACGAAGCCCGGGAAGCTCGTCTCGATGCACGCGACGTCGCGCACGATGGACGGCTCGTCCGCTCCCAGGGCCAGGACCGCCGCCGCCATGGCGATGCGATGGTCGCCCCGGCTGTCGACCTCGGCGCCGGGGATCCGGCCGTCCGGGCCGACGCCCTCGATGCCGAGCCCGTCGCCGAGATCGTCGCATTCCACCCGGAACGCCTCGAGCATGGCCTTGAGGGCACCGAGGCGGTCGCTCTCCTTGTGGCGTAGGTCGGCGGCGTCCCGGACCTCGGAGCGCCCCCGGGCACGGGCGGCCAGCGCGCAAAACGCGGGCACCTCGTCGATCATGCGCACCAGGAGCTCGCCCCCGGTGGTGGTTCCCCGGAGCGCTCCGCCGGGCGCGCTTCCGACGCGGAGGTCGGCGGTGGGCTCCCCGCCGGCGGCCTCCCCCTGGGGCAGGGTCGCCAGGCGAAGTCCCATCCTCCGCGTGACCTCGAGGAGGCCGGTCCGGGTCGGGTTCAGCCCGACGCCGCGGAGGCGGATCACGCTGTCCGGGACCGTCCCCGCCGCCGCCAGGAGAAACGCGGCGCTCGACAGGTCTCCCGGGACCGTCCAACGAACGCCAGGCCATCGTCGTTCCGACCAGCGATCCGGGTCGAGCACCACCATCGGGCCGACGGTCTCCACGGGCACGCCCAGGGACAGGAGCATCCGCTCCGTGTGGTCCCGGCTGAGCACCGGCTCCCGGAGCATGGTCGGTCCCGTCGCATAGAGGCCGCTCAGCAGCATCGCTGACTTCACCTGGGCGCTCGCGAGGGGCATCTCGTACTGGAGCCCGCCGAGGGATTCCCCTTCCACCAGGGGGGCGATGTTGATGGGCGGGTAGAGCTCTTCCGCGTCCCCGCCCTCCCCCCGGGGGGTTCCACCGACGTGGGCGCCGCGGGCCCGGAGGGGCCCGACGATCCGCGCCATGGGCCGGCGGGAGAGGGATGCGTCTCCCACCAGCCGGGTCCCGAAGCGCTGCCCGGCGAGGAGCCCCGTCAGGAGCCGCATCGTCGTCCCCGAGTTGCCGCAGTCGAGGGGCGCCGCCGGCAGACGGAGTCCGTCGAGGCCGCCCCCGTCCACCTCCGCCCGGAGCCCGCGGGCGTCTCCTTCGTCGTCGAGGGTGATGTCCACCCCCAGGCCCCGGAGGGCGTCCGCCGTCGCCCGCACGTCCCGTCCCGTCGACAGTCCCTGGAGGTTGCTCCGGCCTTCGGCGAGGGCGCTGAGCAGCAGGGCGCGGTGGCTGATGGACTTGTCACCGGGGAGGACCACGTCCCCCCGGAGCGGCGCATGGGCCGGTCGGATGCGGAGGGTGCGGGTCAAGCGTCCGTTCGTCGCCCGGGCGTGCCCGTCCCGGGGGGGACGCCGGGGTGCTGGCCGACGCCGGGGGCGACGCCGGTCTGGTCGATGGCCCGGAGGAGCCGGTCGTTCTCCTCTGGGAGGCCGATGCTGATGCGTAACCAGGTGTCGATGGGCGGCGGCATCGGCCGGACGATGACGCCCTGGCGCAGGAGCGCCTCGTAGACCTCTCGGCCCGGCTGCTGGAAGTCGGCCAGCACGAAGTTCGCCTGGCTCGGGGCCACCCGGAGTCCCCGGGCGCCGAGCTCCCGGCTGAGCCGCGCGCGCTCGTCCCGATTCAGGGCGACGTAGCGCTCGAGGTGCTCCCGCTGCCCGAGGGCGACCCGGGCCGCCACCTGCCCCAGGGAGCCGACGTTGAAGGGGGCCCGCATCCGGTTCAGGTAGGCGACGACCTCCGGCGGCGCCACGGCGTAGCCGACCCGCAGGGCGGCGAGGCCGTAGGCCTTCGAAAAGGTCCGGAGAACCACCAGCCGCTCCCGGAGCCCGCGAAAGGCCAGGGCCGTTTCATAGTCCGGGGCGTCGGCGAACTCCACGTAGGCCTCGTCGATGACGGCGAGGACCTGCGGGGGGAGCTCCCGGAGGAGCCGCTCGAGGTCGCCCCGGCCGACGTGGGTACCCGTCGGATTGTTCGGATTCGCCAGGAACAGCACCTTGGTCTCCGGGCGGACCGCCTCGAGCATGGCGTCGATGTCCCAGTAGATGCCCTCCCGGAGGGGTACCGCGGTGAAGGGAACGTTCGCTGCCGTCAGGCCGATGCGGTAGCAGACGAAAGACGGCTCCCCGAACACGCCGTGATCATCGGGGCCGACGAAGGTCCGACAGAGCAGGTCGATGACCTCGTTCGATCCATTGCCGACCAAAAATCGGTCCATCGGCAGGTCGTGGTGCGCGGCCAGGGCGGAACGGAGGGCGAAGGTCCCGGCATCCGGGTAGCGGTGGAGCTCTCGAGCGGCTTCCGCAAGGGCCCGGGTGACCTCCGGCGCCGGGCCGAAGGGGCTTTCGTTCGAGGCGAGCTTGACGGCGTTTCGGATGCCGAGCTCGCGCTCGAGCTCTTCGACGGGCTTGCCGGGGACGTAGGGGACCAGTCGGTCGACGTTGGCGGGGACGGTGAGCTTCACGGGCATACGTGATGGGTCCAGGGGCCGCGGGAGGTCCAGCCCGGTCAGTCTTCCGTGCGAGGATAGCTGCCCATCGCCCGGGCGAAACGGCTGGCGCTCCTGACCTCTTCCGTCGCGGCGACGACGGCCCGGTCGGTCACGTGGCCGTCGACCTCGAAGAAGAAGAGGGACCGCCAGGGGGCTCCGAGCACCGGACGGGATTCGACCCGGGTCACGTTGAGCCCCCGGTCGGCAAAGGGTTGGAGGGCGGCGAGGAGGGCCCCCGGGCTGTCGTTCAAGGCCACGGCGAGGAGGGTGCGGTCCGCGCCGGTTCGGGAGGGAGGCTCACCGCCGACGAGGGCGTAGCGGATGCGGATGCCCGCTCGGTCCTCGATACGCTGCCGGAGCACCGGGGCCTTCGACCGACCGGCGACCACGTCGCTGACGATCGCGGCGGCGTCCGCCCGGTCCTCCGCATGCTGAGCGGCCTGCACCGCCGAGGCACACTCGTGGAGGGACGCCTGGGGCAGCTGGGAGCGGACGAAACGCTCGCAGGTCGCCAGCCCCTGCCCGGTCGCATAGAGGTTGCGAATGTCCTCGAGGGCCGTCGCCCGGGTCAGGAGGTGGTAGGTCAGGGTGACGGCGAGCTCGCCCCGGACCTGCGCCTCGGACTGGGCCAAGGCCACCAGGGTGGCCGTGTGGGCGCCTTCGATGGACGACTCCAGGGGGACGACCCCCCGGGAGGCTCGGCCCCGAACCACCTCTTCCAGGACCTCTTCGACGGTGGCCACCGGCTCGAGATGGGCGGCGGAACCAAAGCGACGGTGGGCCGCGACGTGGGCGAAGCCGCCTTCCGGGCCGAGGTAGGCGATGCGGGGCGGCGCGATGAGGGCCGCCGACCCCGAGAGCACCTCCCGGAACACGGCCTCCGTCGCATTCCGGGGAAACACGTCGGTGCGCGGGAGCACCGCCGCCAGGGTCTCGTCGTCCGACGGGATGGGATGCCAGCCCTCCGGGTCTTCGGACCGAAGCTCCCGGAGCTCGACCATCGCCCGGGCGCGGGCGGTCAGGGCATCGGCGACGGCGGCGTCCGCGGTCGCCAGCGCCTCGACGATGCCTTCGAGACGTTCCTTCGGATCGGCCATGGAGGGAGTCTACCAGGACCCGCCGCTTAGTCCCGGGCGCCTCCCCGGGGGGTGCGGCGTCCGCCGGCGAGCGCCTTGAGGCGCGCCAGGGCGACGAGGGCTTCCACCGGGGTGAGCCGGTCGACGTCGATCGCCTCGAGGGCTTCGAGGAGCGGCGCCGGTGGCTGGGTCGGGAAGAGGGCTAGCTGCCCGCCGTCGGCCCGCCCCGGGCGGTCGCCGCCCTGGTCTGTTCCCCCATCGCTGCCGCCGCCGAGCTCCGCCTGCCCCCGGCGCTCGAGCTCCGCCAGCCGCTGCCGCGCCCGGGCGAGGACGAGCTCCGGCACGCCGGCGAGCCGGGCGACGGCGATGCCGTAGCTCCGGTTGGCGCCGCCCGGGAGGAGGCGATGGAGGAAGATGACCTCGTCGCCGGATTCCTGGGCGGCGACGTTGACGTTGACGATGCCCGACCGGTCGTCGGCCAGGCGGCAGAGCTCGTGGTAGTGGGTGGCGAAAAGCGCCCGGCAGCCGACGGCATCGTGGAGGTGCTCCACCACCGCCCAGGCGATGGACAGGCCGTCGTAGGTGCTGGTGCCGCGCCCGATCTCGTCCAGGACCAAAAGGCTGCGGCGGGTCGCATGCCGAAGGATCTCGGCGGTCTCCCGCATCTCGACCATGAAGGTGCTCTCGCCGCCGCCGAGGTTGTCGCTCGCCCCGACCCGGGTGAAGACCCGGTCGACCCGCCCGATGCGGGCCTGGTCCGCGGCGACGAAGCTTCCCGCCTGCGCCATGATCACGGCCAGCGCCGTCTGCCGCATCACCGTCGACTTGCCCGCCATGTTCGGTCCGGTGATGAGCAGCAAGCGGTCCCCGTCCGCATCGACGGTGACGTCGTTCGGGACGAAGGAGCCCGCCTCGGCGAGCTGCTCGACGACGGGATGCCGGGACTCGATGAGCTCCAGGCGGTGGGAGTCATCCACCTCCGGTCGGACGTAGCGGTGGCGATGCGCGACCCGGGCCAGGGCCGCGTGCACGTCCAGGTCGGCGAGGGCCCCGGCGAGGGCGCGCACCCGCGCCTCCGCCGCCGCCACCTCCCGGCGCAGCGCCTCGAAGCGCGCCTGCTCCCGGGAGCGGGCCCGCTCGTCCGCCTGGAGGATGCGGGTCTGGAGCTCGTCGAGCTCGTCGGTGACGAAACGCTCCCCCCCGGCGACGGTTTGCTTTCGCCGGTAGTCGTCCGGGACCGCGTGGAGGTTCGATTTGGTGACCTCGATGTAATACCCGAAGACCCGGGTGAACTTGACCTTCAGGGAGCCGATCCCGGTGCGGCGTCGTTCCCGGGCTTCGAGCTGGAGGATCACCTCCTTGCTCGATGACGACAGCCCCCGAAGCTCATCGAGCTCCGGGTCGACCCCCTCCCGGAAGACGCCGCCGGCGCCGCCCGTCAGGGGTGGCTCGTCGACGAGCTCCCCGCGGAGCCGTTCCCGGACGTCCCCGAGGAGGTCCTCCGGGACCGTCAGGGCGTCGGCGATGGCTCGGACCCCCGCGGGGCGCCCGGCCAGCGTGTCGGCTACCCGAGCGGCGGCCTCGAGCCCATCCCGCAGGGCGCCGAGCTCCCGAGGGGTGGCCATCCCCAGGGCGATCCGAGTCGCCAGCCGCTCGAGGTCGCCCACGGCGCCCAGGTCGCCCCGGAGCGCCTCCCGAAGGTCCGCATCGGCGACGAGGGCGTCCACCGCGTCATGGCGTCGTCGGATGGTGGCGAGGTCGAGGCTCGGGCTCGAGAGCCGACGACGGAGGAGGCGGGCCCCCATCGGGGTGCGGGTTTCGTCGAGCAGGTGCAGCAGGGACCCGCGCCGGTCCCCGTCCAGGGTGCGCACGAGCTCGAGATTCCGCACCGCCGTGTCGTCGAGCACCAGGCGGTCACCGGGGTCGTAGGCGACGACCCGGGGGATGCGGAGAGGCTCCCGGGGATGGGCCGCCTGGGCATATCGGACCACCCGCCCGACGGCGGCCAGGGACTCGGGGGCGAGCTCGCCTCCCAGTCGGTCTGCCTCCTCCGGGCCGAAGAGACGGTCGAGGAGGCGGCGATCGTCCCCGTCGTCCGTCGGATCCCCGGCCGCCGGCGCGGCTCGGCGCACCGCCGCACGGGGCAGGGCCGTCTCGAGGGCGCGGATCAGTCGGGGGAAGGGGTCCCCCGCCGTGCCATCTCCGTCGAGGAGCACCTCCGCGGGTTCCAGCCGGACCAGCTCGGCGAGGGCTTCCCCGGGGCCGGGCAGGACGCAGGCGCGCAGCTCCGAGGTGGAGAGCTCCAGCGCGGCGAGGCCGACCCGGGGCGCCGCGGGCCGGTCGTCGGGTCCCGCCGCCTCGGGGGGAGAGGCGCCGGGCGGGGCGGTCGCCAGCGCGACCAACCAGTTCTCGGCGCGGGCGTCCAGGCTCTCCGGCTCGAGGCAGAGGCCCGGGGTCACCACCCGCACCACCTCCCGAGGCACCGGCCCCTTCACGTGGGCGGGGTCCTCCATCTGTTCGCAGAGGGCGACGTTCCGCCCCAGCTCGAGGAGGCGGGCGACGTAGCCCGTCGCGGCGTGGTGAGGGACGCCGGCCATCGGGATCTTCTGGCCGTCCGGGCCGGTACCCCGGGCGGTCAGCTGGATGTCGAGAAGCTCGGCGGCGAGGATCGCGTCCTCGAAGAAGAGCTCGTAGAAGTCCCCCATCCGGAAGAACAGGAGAGCATCCGGGTGGGCGCTCTTCGCCTCGAGGTACTGGCGCATCACCGGGGTGTGGCTCTTCCCCGGGCCGTCCCCCTCTTCGGGGACCCGGCGGCCACGCCGGGACCGGGCGCCCTCCCGTCGGCTCCGGGTCACTCGAAAACCCGGCCGCGCACCACCCGAAGCACGCCGTCGTCTGCCGTCTGGGGCGGCTGGTCGGCGAGGTCGATCTCGACGAGCTGCTGCCGGGCCTGGTCGACGACGTAGAGGAGGCCGGCTTCCGGCAGCCATCGGACGTCGCTTCCGGCGCCTCCCCGGGGGAGCTCGTAGCGCATCTTCGGGATGTAGCGGCCGACGGAGAACGCGACCTGGACGGTCTCGTCCGGCGCCAGGGTTCGGGCCGGACCTAGGGAGAAGACGAGCTGGCCGTTGTCGAACCGCCGGGCGGGGGCATCGTCCGCCGGGGGCAAGGCCCGACCCCGTTCGAGGGGCTGCTCCGGGTCGATCTCGCAGCGGCCGTCGACGCCGGGTTCGACGGGATGAAGGAAGCGCGTTCGACTCCCGAATACGCGGAAGGCGCCCCGGATCTCGACCCGGAATCGCACCGGGTTGGGGAAGCACCGGCGCACCTCGTCCAGGGTGAAGACGAAGCGCTCCCCCTCGACGGTGGGGCCGTCGTCCCGGGTCTCCGTCGCGATGACGAGGCGGTCCTGGAAGGCTTCCAGGATCGGGAAGGCGACCTCCCGGATCTCGTCGTCGAAGTCGGCGACCTCATCGTCCAGGCGGAACCGCTCGCGGCAGACGGGGTCGTTCTCCCGGCTCGGGGGCAGGGGACCGGTCAACACGAGGAGGTCGCCGGGGTAGCCGGCCAAGGGGTCGCCCTCCGGAAGGCCCGTGACGTCGTCTCGGCCGAGGACGCCCCGGCTGCAGAACGGGACCTCCGGGGTCGTCTGGCCGCCGGGCTCCGCCGGGGGGTTGCTGGCCCGGAACACGACGGCTCCCGGGTCGTCCTCCGGGATCTCCGGAAGAATGCCCCGCCCCCCTTCCGTGGTGGGGACGGCGGTCTCCCAGGAGAGCTCCCAGGACTCCCCGCCGGTGACGAAGGGATCCGCCCGACCGCAGAGAACCGGCGGCAGCCCGGAGACGTCGTCGAGGTCCGGGAAGACCTGGAAGGTGCCCTCGGGGCAGCCGGGGTCCTCGGTGAGCGGCTCGAAGCGCACCGCGGAGCCGGAACGCGGCGCCCCGTCGTCCCCGATCCGGGTGGTGCGGGTCTCCTCCGTGACCAGGGGGTCCTGGAGGACGGCGACGGGCTCGTCGAAGAGCTCGCCCCCCCGAGGGCGATGGCGGCGGATGGCCACGAAGATGTCGTCCGGATCGACGCCCCGGCAGGGGGCGTCGAGGTCGAGGACGTCGAAAAAGCGCACGTCGCCCTCGGTCGAAGCGACGGCCAGGAACACCCCCCGGGCCCGGCGCGGCACCGGGGCGCTCTCGAGCTCGTCCGGGTCGCAGAAATCGAGCTCCTCGTCCGGGTCGTAGTCCGAGGTCACCACCTCGAGGGCCCGGGCCGCGGCGACCGTGTCGAGGCGGTCCGGCGGCGCGATGGGGTCGTTCGAGATCGGGACGAGGCGTTCCCGTCCCAGGTCGACGACGAGCACCGAGCCGTCGGTGGCGTCGACGGCGTAGAGAAATCGTTCCGTCGGGTCCCGGTCGCCGATCTCGGCGGGCACCCGGGGGGTGATCACCAGGTCCGTCGTCGGCACGCTGACCGGGATGCCCTCCGACGCCGTCGCCGTCCGGGTGTCGACGACGTGGAGGACCGGCTGATTGCCGTCGGCGACGTAGAGCCGCCCTTCCCCGTCGAGGGCGAGGGCTCGGGGGCTCGGACCGTCCCCCAGGACGACGGGCGGGCGTGGGGACACCTCGGGGATCGGGTCGAGCTCCGCGCACGGGGTCGGCAGGCTGAGGCAGTAGTCTGGGAGCTCCTCCGGCGCGGCGACCTGGGGCTCCCCGGTCGGTAGGGGCAGGGGGATCTCGATGGGCGAGGCGAAACCGAGGCGGGTGACGCCGTCGCCCCCTTCCACCTCTTGCAAGGGGACCTGCAGCAGGGATCCCCCCGGCAGGGCGACGAAGAGCTGGGGGAGGCCCGTCTCCTCCGTCGCCGGATCGAGGACGATATCCGAGGGTGGGGTCGGCAGGGGGAGGCGGTCGACGATTCGGGCGACGGCGGTTCCCCCGGCGGCGGCCTCCGGGCGGAAACGCCGGGTCGCCAGGGCGATGAGCTCCCGGGAGCCGAAGCTCGCGACGAAGGTGGTCTCGGGAAAGGCGTCCGGGACGATCACCGCCGCGGGTTGGGCCCCGACCTCGAGATGGGTGAAGCCCGGGATGCGTCGGTCGAGGTCGAGCACGCGACCCGCCGTGCCGGTGCGGAGGTCGACGGAGGCGACCTGCCCGGGGCTCGTCTGGGTGACCAGAGCGTGGAGCCGCGCGTTCCCCTCGTCGTCGGTGCCCGAGCTCCGGGCGCAGTCGCCGAGGGGCAAGGGGGTCAGCAGGTCGCCGGCGTCGAAGCACGCGAAGGTCACCGAGCCCGGCCGGTCGAAGACGGGCTGCCGGGTGGCCGTCCCGCCCTGGGCGCAGCTCCCGAGGACGAGCCAGAGCAACAGGACCCCGATGAGCCGCGGCGCGCCGGACGGCGAGATGGGAAGGAAGATGCGGCGGGTCATAGCTCGTCGCTTCGGGTCGGCAGGCCGAGGCTCCCGAGGAGCACGGGAGAGCATTCGACTCCGTCTTCGCCGGCGGTGAGGCATTCGGCGAGGGGGGCGAGGCTCGCCACGCGGATCGTCGAGTTGTCGAAGTCGGTGATGTACAGCCGGTTTCGCGCCTCATCCACCGCGAGGTCGAAGGCGCCGCCGGCCTCCCGGATGCTGGTGATCAGGGTCCGGGTGTCGAGGTCGACGACGTCGACGCGCCGGGCGTCGAAGCAGCTCACCAGCAGCTCGATGCGGCCGGCGATGGTGGCGACGGCGAGCTCGCCCGGCCCGCCGCAGACCGGGACCACGGTCTCCACGGTGAGCTCCCGGGGGTCGTTCTCGTTCCGGGTGGCGAAGAGCACGGCTTCCGGCGTGCGGGAGAGCAGGACGACCTCGTCCGGGCCGGTCGGAAAGGCGACGTCCCGAATGTCCGTGCCGTCGGTCACCCCGTCGATGATCAGGGGGCCCGCGTCGAAGAGGCTCGGGGCCTCGTCTCCGTCCGGGTCGTAGGCGACTCCCACCCGGGCCACGGTGGCCTGAGGGTCCCGGCCGCTCGACAGCCAGAAGAGCCCCGACTCGGGGTCGAAGGTGATCTCGACGACCGCCACGGCGGGCCGCTCGTCGAGGAAGTCCACGAGGAGGGGCCGATCGGCGGGCTCGGAAGGAAGGCCGGCCACCCCCGTCGCCCCATCCAGTGCCAGGCTGACCCGGCCCGACCGGTGCCCGGCGAGGACGAAGGCGCCCTCCCCGGCCCCGAGCCCGATCGCCTCCTGTCCGCCGACGGCCAGGGCGACGAGGTCACCGTCGAAGTCGAGGTCCCGGGAATCTTCCAGGCCCGGATCGACCCGGATGTGCTCCCCGGCGCAGCGCCCCCCCTTGGGCTGTCCGCAGGAGAGGAGCCCCGAGGCGGGGTCGAAATCGACGTGGACCAGGTCCCCGTTCCGGCCTTCGACGGAGAGGTAGAAGCGTCGGCCATCGGGGCCCGCCGCCAGCTCCTGGGCGAAGGTCGGAATCCGCACCTCGTCGACCAGCAGCCCCTGGGTGGTGCCTTGGACCGTCCGGGGACAGTCCGAGGGGCGGGGGGAGGCCACGCAGTCGTCGAGCAGATCGTTCAGGACGGCGGCGGACCAGGTCTGAAGCGTGCCGCTGTTGTACTGGGCATCCAGATTCTGGTTGGCGACGAGGAGAAGCGGCGTGCCCGCCTGGGTCTCCGAGAGGGCCAGGGCGATGGGGAAGTGGATGGTGGCCGGCGGTGGGCTCTGGCCCGGGTTGTCCAGGTTGCAG